>DASPZW010000179.1:0-2421 GCA_035636055.1 Actinomycetota bacterium | reverse complement strand
CGCCGGTGCTCGACAACTGGCCGGGTGGGGGCCGGGCCGGCATCCATGGCTGGACGGACACCCGGGTCATGGGCACCCGGGCCTCCCATGGGTGCGTGCGGATGGCTCCCGCCGACTTCGCCAAGCTCCTCCATTCCGTGCCCCTCGGCACCCCGGTCGACATCCTGCCGTAGCTCCCCCTGGGTCCGTGACGGAGTGGACCGGCGTGGCCGGGAAGCGGGTGGTGATCACCGGGGCGACCAACGGCATCGGCCTGGCTGCCGCTCACCAGCTCGCGGCCCTGGGAGCCGAGCTCACGATCGTCGCCCGCAGCGAAGCACGGGCGGCTGCGGCGGTCGCCAGCATCCGGGAATCCGGCGGCGAACGGGACCGGGCGTCCGAATCGCAGGTCGCCATCGCCGACCTGTTGTCGCAGGCGGAGGTGCGCCGCCTCGCTGCCGAGTTGCTCGACCGCTACGAGCGCATCGACGTCCTGGTCAACAACGCAGGGGCGATATTCGCCAGCCGCCGGCTGACGGTGGACGGCATCGAGGCCACCTGGGCCCTCAACCACCTGGCGCCCTTCCTGCTCACCAACCTCCTGCTGGAACGCCTGAAGCAGCACCCCCCGGCCCGGATCGTCACCACCGCGTCCGACGCCCACCGGGGGTCCCGCATCCCCTTCGACAACATGGGCGCCGACGGTCGGTGGAAGGGCCGGGGCTTCGCCAGGTACGGCGAGACCAAGCTAGCCAACATCCTGTTCACGGCCGAGCTCGGGCGGTGGCTGGAGGGGAGCGGGGTCACCGCCACCTGCTACCACCCGGGCCTGGTGGCCACGGGGTTCAACCGCACCAACGGCAGGCTGATGAACCTGGCGATGGCAGCGATCAAGCCCTTCGCCCGGCCGCCCGAGAAGGGGGCGGAGACCCTGGTGTGGCTCGCCGCCTCGCCGGAGGTCAGCGGGGAGAACGGCGGGTACTTCGTCGACAAGCGGCGCATCCTGCCCTCGCCCGAGGGCCAGGACATGGCCACGGCGAAACTGCTGTGGGAGGTGAGCCGCCAGCAGACGCAACGTTGAGCCACAACGTGCAGAAATGAGTGTTTTTGGCTCAAAGTTCAACTTCGCCCGGTGCGGGCGGTGGCGACGCCTGACCGACGGACAGGACGTTGCCGTCGGGGTCCTCGAACCAGGCGATGCGGGCCCCGCCCGGCGCCGTCCAGATGCCCGCCTCGTTCTGCCCCATACCCTCGAAGTGCTTCACGGCGATGCCCCGCTCGGCAAGGAAGCGGACCGCCACGACGATGTCGGGCACCTGCCAGCCCAGGACGGTGTAGGGCGCCCCGGCCCGCTGCTCGACGAGGGTCACCCGGAGCTTGGTCCCGCCGGCGTCGTAGACGTTGGCGAACGGGGTCGTCTCCACGTGGCGAAGCCGGAGCCGGTCGCCGTAGAAGGCGTGCGAGCGCTGCAGATCGGTCGTCGCAACGAAGGCAACGAGCTCGGCCCCCTCCAGCATGCCCGGAGCATAGCGGCCCGGCCGCCGGCTCAGTGCGGATCGGCCGCCTTGTCCTCCTCTCCCGCAGCTTGCGCCGCACGACCTGCACGAGGCGGAGCACGGTGACGAGGCCGATGCCGCCGACCATGTTGCCCAGCGAGGCCCACGCCACGACCCTGAGCCAGTCGAGGTAGCGCAACGGAGCGCCGGCATGCAGCGCCGCGAACATCTCGAGCGACACCACGATGGCGTGGTTGAGGGCACCCGCCGCCAGTAGGAACGCCGCCGCCGAGGCGGCCGCGAGCTTGGCGGGCACCGAGGTGGTACTGCGCTCCATCCAGGTCATGAGCGTGATGATCACGCCGCCCAGCAGCGCCAGGGAGAAGGAGCGCACGCCGATCCCGTACTCCGGGAACACCCTGGCAACTTCGATGGCCGTGGGCCGCAGCTTGGGCAGCGCGGCCATGACGATGCCCATCATGATCCAGCCGCCCAGCAGGTTGGTGACCGCCGTGCCCGCCCAGAGCCGGGCCAGCGCCCTGGGGGGCGCCCACCGGGGCGCGACGGCGGCGATGGGGACGAGGAAGTTCTCGGTGAACAGCTCGCTGCTGGCGAGGGTGAGGGCGATGAAGCCGATGGGGAACGCCAGCGCCGACAGCAGGACGCTGTTCGTCGCCTGATGGACGATCAGCAGGCCGAGGATGCCCGTCGAGATGTCCGCCGACGGCCCCGGTCGCGAACAGGCCGGGCCAGGTGCGGGTGAGACGGCGGTGCCCCTCCGCCACGGACGAGCCGCGCAGGCTCAGTCCGCGCCGGCGACGGCCACGCAGCGGATGACGCGCACCCGGTCCTCCTCGAGACTCTGGAGGAAGTTCCCGAACTTGGGACGCGGGTTGCTCAGGATCAGGTAGATGCCGAGCGGCCCCGGCGGCCCGGCCGCGGCGGC
>DASPZW010000178.1:0-2733 GCA_035636055.1 Actinomycetota bacterium | reverse complement strand
CCCGTTCCCACCGGACTGGCCACGAGGGCCGGCATCGTGCCCGCCTCCGCCGCCGGTGCTGCCCGAAGCTCCCCCGCCCCGCCCACGGCCACGGCGGCGGCGGCGAAGCCGGCCACGGCGCACCTGCGGCGTCACGTTGGTCCCGTCAGTCCCGTCGGTCCGGTGGGGGCGATCCGAGGGGCCTTCCCCCTCGTCGGGTCCCTCGGGGGCGACGAGAAGGTCGTCGGCTCCGTCCGGCGCCTCAACCGAAGCCTCGGCCGGCGCCGTTGCCTCCCGCCGTTGGCGCCGCGCGTTCTGGCGCTCGGATTCGTCGAGGGCGACGCGCACGATCAGCCGGTATTCCTGCGGGGTCGCCGGGTACCCGTACTCCTCCCGCATGGCGTCGATCAGCTCCTCGGCGACGATCCCGTCCGCCGGAAGGGTCTGCAGGACCCGGGGCCCCCGGTCCGCCATCTGCTCCAGGGCGGACGGTTCGGCACGGGATGCCCCGGTCCGGCGCCGCCGGCGCCGTCCCCCGGTACGGCGGGCTCCCTCGGCGCCTCCCGGTCTCGGACCCTGCTGGCCGCCCCCCTGCGGGGAGCCCTGCTTCTGCCGGCCGCCCTGCTGGCCACCTTGGCGAGGGGCTGCCGCCGGCTTGGGTCCGCCGTCGCCGCCGGTAGCCGTCGTGCCGGACGCGCCCTCGGCGCCGGGAGCCCGGCGGCCGCCTCCCCGGCGCCTCCTACCGCGCGACATCCGACCTCACGCGCTGCCTCCGGCGACCTCGTTGTCCTCTGCAATATCGACCCGGTCGGCGTCGCGCCACAGTCGCTCGAGCTCGTAGTACTCCCGCTCCTCGGTGTGGAAGACGTGGACGACGAAGTCCAGGAAGTCGAGGAGCACCCAGCGTGCCTGCCGCTCGCCCTCCCGGCGGTAGGCCTTGACGCCCTCCTCGGCGAGTTGGCGCTCGATCTCTTCCACGATCGTGTCCACCTGGCGCTCGTTGCGGCCCGAGCAGATCACGAAGTAGTCGGTGATCCCGATCAGTGACCGCACGTCCAGGATGACGATGTCGGTGGCCAGCTTCGAAGAGGCCGCCCGGGCGGCAGCCAACGCCTGCTCCAACGAATCACGCACTGCGTCCGCCTTACTTCCCCCCTGTGACGAGAGCTGCGAAGTCGCCTCCGAGTATCACGGTCGCGTCAACGACCACCTGCACCGACCCTGAAGATGGCCGGGGCGTTTGCCCCGCCACCACGACGGCGCCCCTACCCAGGGCGTCCCTCACCTCCCCTGCCATCTGCCGGGAGGCCGCAGACCCAGAGTAAACGACGATCTGGGTGGTGGCGTAGTCGGAGCGCTCGGCGGGGGCCTGCCGGGCGATCAGGAAGGCATGCGGCACGAGCAGGAGCGCCGCCTGGCGGGCAGCGGCCGGGGACGGGGTGCCGTTCAGGATCTCCACCCGCCGCCCGAGGAGCCGCTCCCCGGTGCCGCGGGAGCCGGCCAGGTGCCGGGCGACCAGGGCCTGGACGTCGGCCGGCGCTGCCCGGACCACAGGGCCGGCGGCGTCGCTCCCGGCGGGTCGGACCGGCAACTCCTCGAACATCGCCTGGGGGTAGAGGACCCGGGGGGACGGGGCCGCCACGACCGTCGAGCCGTCGAGGATGATGCCGAGCAGCCCCGACACGGCGGAGGCGAGCAGCGGCACTCCCCCCGTCGCCCGGGCCTGTGCCAGCGTCAGCGAGCCGTACCCGGACACCTCGACGAGGGTCTGCGCGGGAAGGTCCAGCACGTAGGACGGGGGTCCGGTGCCACCGGTGCCGTCGGACGCCGCCACGGCGAACCACGCGGTGCCGATCAGTAGGGAGGCGTGCTGCGATGGGGCAGGTGGGCTTGCCGGCACCGCGGCGGGTTTCGGTGTCGACCGGCAGGAGGCCGCCAGGACCAGCCCGACCAGCACCACCACCAACCGGCCGCGGTGGCGCCGGGGATCAGGTCGCGTCGACGTACAGGTGCCGTTCCTCGATGTAGGCGGCGACCTCCGCCGGCACGAGGTACTGGATGGGCCGGCCTTCGCGCACCCTGCGGCGGATGTCGGTCGACGAGATCGCCAGGGCGGGGATCTCGATGACGCTGACCCGGTCGCCGAAGCGCCGGAGGTCGAGCTTGCCGAGATCGAACTCGGGCCGGGTGGCGGCGATGAAGCGGGCGGTCTGGAGCACCAGCTCGGGGTCCTTCCAGGTCAGGATCTCAAGGACGGCGTCGGCCCCCGTGATGAAGAACAGCTCCGCGGCGTCGTGGAACTCGGCGAGGGCGCGCAGCGTCTCGAGGGTGTAGGTGGGGCCTCCCCGGTCGATCTCGAGGCGTGACACCGAGAAATGCGGGTTGCGGGCTGTCGCCAGCACCGTCAGGAGGAAGCGGTCCTCGGCGGCCGTGACCTGCCGCTTCTGCCACGGCTCCCCCGCCGGCACGAACACGACCTCGTCGAGGGCGAACTGCCAGCGGGCCTCCTCCGCGCACACGAGGTGCCCGATGTGGACGGGGTCGAAGGTGCCGCCCATGATGCCCAGCTTGCGCCCCCCGTGGCCTGCCGTATCGGCCTCCCCCACCCGTGAACGGGGCGCGAGTCTAGAGGATCAGCCGGGGCAGGGGGCCGGTGTCCTGCAGCGCTGCGTCGGCGGCCTCGTGGCCGGCGCCTCCCGAGCCGGAGACCAGCGACATGATCAAGCGGTAGACATCGTCGGGCTTCGGGATGGA
>DASPZW010000177.1:0-13579 GCA_035636055.1 Actinomycetota bacterium | reverse complement strand
GGCTGTCTCGCCGCGCCAGGCGCGGTCAAACAGCCACAGTTGGGGTCCGGGGCTGCCACACGGTACCCAAAACGGATGTTATGGGAAAATAGCGAAGCCGGCGTGACCACGAAGAGTGGTCGATCTCCCCATGGCCGCCCGCCGCCCGGGAATTCTCGTGTCAGAACGTCCACGGCAGCACCGAACAACCGCCGGGGTGCCTGGTGAGCGATCACAACGGCTCCCCCGCCACCGAAACCGTCACGCCCGAGACCTTCGTCGCCTGCGCCGAGAGCATCGAGCGGGAGCTCCGCACGGTCATGGTCGGCCAGGCCGATCTCCTCCGCGACACGCTCGTCAGCCTCCTGGCCGGCGGCCACGTGCTGCTGGAGGGCGTGCCGGGCCTGGGCAAGACCATGCTGGTCCGGACGCTGGGAAAGGTGCTCACCCTGGCCTTCTCCCGCATCCAGTTCACGCCCGACCTCATGCCCGCCGACATCGTCGGGACCAACATCATCCAGGAGACCGAGGCCGGCCGGCGGTTCGCCTACCACCCTGGCCCCATCTTCGCCAACCTCGTCCTCGCCGACGAGGTCAACCGGGCGACGCCCAAGACCCAGAGCGCGATGCTCGAGGCCATGCAGGAGCGGTCGGTGACGGTCGGGACCGAGACCCGGCGGCTCCCTGCCCCGTTCTTCGTGCTCGCGACGCAGAACCCGATCGAACTCGAGGGCACCTACCCCCTGCCGGAAGCCCAGCTCGACCGGTTCCTCTACAAGGTCCTCGTGCCGTTCCCGCCCGCCGAGGACCTCATGGAGATCGCCAAGCGGACCACCGGCGAGGCAGGGGTCGCGCCCGCACCCGCCGCCGACGCCCCCCGCCTCCTCGGCATGATCGCCCTGGCCAGGAAGGTGCCCATCGCCGACCACGTCCTCGACTACGGCGTCCGCCTGATCTCCGCCACCCATCCCGACCGGTCACCCAACCCCAACGTCAAGCGCTACGTTCGCTTCGGCGCCAGCCCGCGGGGGTTGCAGGCGCTCGTCTCGGCGGGCAAGGTGCGGGCGCTGCTGGCAGGCAGGTTCAACGTGGCCTACGAGGACCTGCAGGCGACAGCCCTCCCGGCGCTTCGACACCGCGTGCTGATCAACTTCGAGGCCGAGGCAGCGGGCGTCGCGTCCGACACCGTGCTGGCCGAACTGCTGGAGTCGGTGGTCCCCGAGCCGGTGCGCTGACGGACCGCCGGGAACTGCAGACGATGCCACCGGCGGCGGGTGCAGCGGCGCTCGGCCTGTCCCCCGGCCTGCTGTCGCGGCTCGACCGGCTCTCCTTCCGTTCCCGGCGCTCGGTCGTCGGTGCCGGGGCGGGGCAGCGCCTCTCGCCCCGGCCGGGCACCTCGGCCGAGTTTTCGGACTTCCGCACCTACGTCCCCGGCGACGACTACCGGCGCCTCGACTGGAACGCCTACGCCCGGCTCGACCGCCTCATGCTACGGCTCTACCTCGGCGAGGAGGACCTCTCCGTCCACCTCTTCGTGGACACCAGCGACTCGATGCGCTGGGGCCGGCCGCCGAAGGACGCGGCGACCCGCAGCATTGCCGGGGCGCTCGCCTACGTGGCCCTCGCCGGCCAGGACCGGGTTGCGGTCACCGGCTTCGCCGACCGGGTGACGGCCAGCCTGCGGCCCCAGCGCGGGCGGCAGAGCTGCCCCAGGGTCTGGAGCACCCTGCTCGCCCTGGGGTCCGGCGCCGCCAGCGATTTCCGCAGCCTGCAGGCAGCGACCGGCTCGCTGCGCCCGGGCATCAGCGTGATCATCTCCGACTTCCTGACCGAGTCCGACCCTTCACCGGTGCTGGCGGCGCTGCGGTCGGCGCACCAGCAGGTCGTGCTGCTGCAGGTCCTCGCCCCCCAGGAGATCGATCCCGATGTGACCGGCGACGTCGCCCTCACCGACGTCGAGACCGGGACCAGCGTCGAGGTGACGGTGACCCCCGCCCTCCTCCAGGGCTACCGGGACGCCCTCGACGAGCACACCGCCCGTCTCACCACGCTGGCCCGGGCGCACCAGGCGTTGTGGCACCGGGTCCGCAGCGACGCCCCGGTGGACCTGCTCGTGATGGACACCTTCCGGCGGATCGGGCTCCTGGCGTGAGACTCGTCCGGTGAGCCTGCTCGCCCCGGTGGCGGCGGCGTTCGGGCTCGTGATCCCCGCCATCGTCGCCCTCTACTTCCTGCGGGTCCGCCGCCCCCAGGTCCCGGTGTCCAGCACGCTGCTGTGGCGCAGCATGATCAAGGACCGCCAGGCCAACGTGCCCTGGCAGCGGCTGCGTTTCTCCTGGCTCCTCGTCCTCCAGGTGCTGGCAGCGATGGCCATCGTCCTGGCACTGATGCGGCCCGCCCACAGCGCGCCGGCGCCCCTCGCCGCGCACACGATCATCATGGTCGACGCCTCGGCCCCCATGCGTGCCATCGACGTCGCGCCCAGCCGCTTCGCCGAGGCGAAGAAGCGGGCGTCGCAGATCATCGGCCGGATGGGCGCCCAGGACCGGGTGACGCTCATGGAGCTGTCCGCACAACCCAAGGTGTTGGCCTCGGCCGTCGGCGACCGCAACGCCCTGCGGCAAGCGCTCGGTCGCCTGAGCCCTGACAACGCGCCCGCCGACCTCCAGCAGGCGCTCGCCCTGGCGGCATCGGTCTCCGGGTCGGGGACCGACACCGAGTTGGTCCTGCTCTCCGACGGGATCACCGACCCGCTCCAGGCACCGGTCTCGCTTCCGTTCCGGCTGACCTACCAGGTCGTCGGGACCTCCGGCGAGAACGTTGCCATCACCGCCCTGTCGGCACAACCGGGACCCTCGGGGCAGGTGGGCTTCGTGCACGTCCAGAACTTTGGCACCAAGCATCACGACACGACCCTCGACTGGAGCGTCGACGGCAAGCTGCTCAATGCCAAGGCCCTCTCCCTGGACGGGGGGGCAGGGACGGACCTGACCTTCGCCCTGCCGGCCGGTGCGCAGCGGCTTGCGGCATCGCTCACGCCGGGCGATACTCTCGCCCTCGACGACGCCGCCTGGGGCCTGGCTCGGCCCTCGGCCGGCTACCGGGCGCTGCTCGTGAGCCCCGGCGGCAACCTCTTCCTGCAGCAGGCGCTGCGCCTCCTACCGGGCCTGCAGCTCACTGGGGTCACGTCGACCGCCGACGCCGCCCAACCGGCGGACCTCTACATCTACGACCGCTTCCTCCCCCCGTCGCTGCCCAACGCCCCGCTGCTCATCGTCGACCCCCCCACGTCGACGGTCCTGCCCACCGGTCAGGCCTTCTCGCCCGGGGCACTGCAACCGGCGGCGGCGGATCCGCTCCTGGCCGACCTCAATCTCACCGACGTCCACGTCGCTGCCGCGCGCGACCTCTCGCATGCCAACTTCGGGCGTGCGCTGATCACGTCGCAGGGCGGCGCGGTGGTGCTGCGGCGGGATACGCCCACCCGGGGCATCCTGATCGGCTTCGACCTGCACGACTCCGACCTGCCGCTGCGGGCCACCTTCCCCATCCTCGTCGACCGCCTGGTGGCGTGGCTCCTGCCGCAGGCCTCGCAGCCGAGCTACGCGCCCGGCCAGGAGGTGCCGCTCGGGGCCACCGGCGGGGGCCTGTCCGTCACCCGGCCCGACGGCGCGGTCGTCGCCGTCGCAGCCGACGCGGCGTCGGGCCCGGCGGTGTTCGTCGACACGCAGCAGCTTGGCATCTACGAGGTGGCCCGCACGGTCGGGGGCCGCCGCCAGGTGCTGTCCCATTTCTCCGTCAACACGTTCTCCCCCCTGATCTCGGCCATCGCACCGGTCGTGCACCCCAACCTCGGCGGCAGCGTGCCCGCGGCCCCGGCCGGCAAAGGTCGCACGCGGCCCCAGGAATGGTGGCCGTGGGCGGCGGGAGCGGCCCTGCTCCTGCTCAGCATCGAGTGGGCGGTGTTCCACCGTGGCCTTTAGCGTCGGCCATCCCGCCCTCCTGGCGGCCGGCCTGGTGGCGCCGCTGGCGGCGGTGGTCGTCTGGCTGCTGATGCCGCCGCCGCTCTCCCGGCTTCGGTCCCGCCTCTCGCTGGCCCTCCGGGTCGGCATCCTGCTACTCATCGTGGCCGCCCTGTCGGGGCTGGCCCTCAACCGGGTCCCGCGTTCGCAGGCCCTGATCGCCGTCGTCGACCGCAGCGCCAGCGTCAACGCCGCCGGCGACCAGGAGCGCCAGGCCGTCCTCGGCCTGCAACGAGGGCTGCACACCGGGGACCAGCTCGGCGTCGTGACCGTCGGCCAGCAGGCCCTCGTCGAGCAGCCGCCGGCGGCCCCGTCGCAGGGAGGACCCAGTTTCACCGATTTCTCGACGGTGCCGAACGCCAACTACACCAACCTCGAGGCAGGGCTGCGCCTGGCCGGCTCGGTCGAGCCCACGGACGCCCGCCACCACGTGGTCCTGCTGTCGGACGGGCGCCAGAACCTCGGCGACGCCCTGAGCGGTGCCAGGCTGCTGCACGCACAGGGCATCCGGGTCGATGTCATGCCCGTCACCGTCCCCACCGGGGCCGAGGCGCGCGTCGACGCCGTCCAGGCGCCCTCGACCCTCCCGGCGGGCGCCACCACCCAGGTCCAGGTCCAGCTCAACTCCAACACCGCCCAGGTTGCGACGCTCACGGTGCTGCTCGATGCGGCCGTCGTCTACCGGGCCCCCGTTTCGCTCGGCACCGGCGAGACCCAGGTCGGCGTGGGGATCCCCGCCCCCTCGCCGGGGTTCCACACGCTGAAGGCGCAGCTCGACCCTCCCCAGGACACCTACTCGGAGAACAACACCGGCGCCGCCCTCGTCCAGGTGTTGGGGCCGCCCAGGGTCCTCGTGGTCGAAGGCGCGAAGGGCGAGGGGGCCAACGTGTCGGCTGCGCTGAAGGCAGCCTCGCTCAACCCCCAGGTGGTGGCCCCCGGGGCCGTCCCCGACAACCTGCCCGACCTCGCCGCCTACCAGGCGGTCGCGCTCGTCAACGTCAACGCCTCGACGCTCAACGCTGCCCAGATGCAGGCGCTGCAGTCGGGCGTCCGGGACCTCGGGATCGGCCTCAGCGCCTTCGGCGGGCCCAGCTCGATGGGTCCCGGCGGCTACGCGGGGACGCCGCTCGATGCCACCCTACCGGTGACGGCCCAGATCCCCCAGCAGTTGAAGAAGCCCCCGGTGGCGGTCGTGCTGGTGATGGAGACGATGGAGAACTCGCAGGCAGACCAGGTGATGCGGGGGGCGGCGAAGGCGGTCGTCGATCAGCTGTCGCCGCAGGACTCCGTGGGCCTGGCCGACGGAGCCTCGGGGATGGTCGTCCCCCTCCAGCCCGTCTCCGACAAGAGCAAGATCGACCAGGCGATCCTCACCACAGGCTTCGGTGACCCCCCCAGTTACACACCCCTCCTCAACGCCGCCGCCACCGCCCTGACGGCTCAGCCCAACGCCAACAAGTACATCATCCTCGTCGGCGACGGCGACGCCCAGGACGACTACCCGGGCATCGGGCGTGCCCTCGCCGCCCAGGGGATCAACAACTCCGCCATCGGCATCAACGTCCACAGCCAGTCGTCGTTCATGGCGGCCATGCGATCGTTTGCCGATGCCGGCGGCGGGAGCTTCTACGAGTCGGACGACCCCTCCCAGCTTCCCCAGCTGCTCCTCCAGGAGACCCAGAAGAGCCTGAAACCGTGGATCGTCCCGGGGACGTTCACCCCGCAGCTCGGATCCCCGAGCGCGTCGCTCGGCGGCATCGACCCAGCGAGCCTCCCGGCCCTGGACGGCTACGTCGCCTCGACCCCGAAGCCGGCCGCCGAGGTCGTGCTCCGGAGCCCATCCAACGACCCCGTCCTCGGGACCTGGCAGTACGGGCTCGGCCGGGCCCTGGCGTGGACCAGCGATACCAACGGGCTGTGGACCCGCAGCCTCGTCTCGTCGCCGGTGGGGGGCACGCTTCTGGCGAACATGGTGGCCTGGACCATCCCCCTCGGCCAGGACCCCGCCCTGTCCCTCCAGACCACCCTCGCCGGTGATCAGGGCCACATCACCGCCCAGATCGCCAACCTGCCGGCCGGGACCACGGTGGTGGCGAGCGTTGCCGGGCCGGACCACCAGGGGGTCCAGGTGCCCCTCTCGACCACCGCTGTGGGCCGCTACGAAGGCAACTTCCCCGCCAGCCAGACGGGCAGCTACCTTGTCAAGGTGACGGCCAGCGAACACGGCCAGGTGACCCATGCGGCCCTCGGGGGCCTTGCGGTGGCCTACTCGGCCGAGTACCAGTTCCTCGGCACCGACCCCGCCTTCCTCCAGGAGATCGCGAAGGCTGGCGGGGGCAGGGTCCTGCCCGGCGCCGGGTCGGCGTTCACGGTGGCCCTGCCGAAGATCGAGGTGAAGGAGTCCCTTGCGTTCCTCCTGCTGGCGGTCGCCGCGATGGCGCTGCCCTTCGACATCGCGGCGCGCCGCCTTGTGCTCACTCGGGACGACCGCACGGCGTGGGCCGAGGCACTGCAACCCCCGGAGGCCAGGGTGCCGGCGGCTGTCGAGCCGACCCTGGAGCGGCTGAAGGGCCGGCTGGACAAGCAGAAGTCGGGCCGGGCACCAGCGGCCGAGGACCCGGCGGTTGCGGCGGCGGCTCCGCCACCGGCCGGGGCCGACGACGACGACCTTGCCGCCCGGCTGCTTGCCCGGCGCAGGAAGCAGGGTTGAGCGGAGTAGCTTGGGTGGTAGTGCCCGGGGCCATGCGGTCCCGAGTGAAAGGAGACCGAAATGCCAACCAAGACGGACTGCAGCCACGTCACCGCCACCGCCGCCGCACCCACGTCCGACACCTGTGAGGAGTGCGGCTCCGGGGTCGCACTCCGGATGTGCACCGAGTGCGGCCATGTGGGCTGCTGCGAGTCGCAGCTCGCCCACAACACCGCTCACTTCAGGGCCTCGGGCCACCCGGTGATCCGGTCGCTCCCCCTGTCGGACAGCTCGTTCACCTGGTGCTACACCTGCGGCGCCTACGTCTAACCGTTGATGAGGGATGAGGGCTCCGGCGCTTCTGACACAAGAATTCCCTGGCAGCGGGCGGCCATGGAGGAGGTCGACCACTCTTCGTGGTCACTCCAGATTCGCTATTTTCCCATAACACCCGTTTCAGGTGCCTTGCAAAAGGCACGGACTCGAAGTGTTGCTGTTTGACCGCGCCTGGCGCGGTGGGACAGCCAAAGATGCGCCGGGACCCGCCCACCAGGACGAGGGCGACCACAAAAAGTGGTGACGGTGCAGCGACGCCGCCCGTCAGAGGCCGCGCAAAGGACCCCATTCTTATTCGCGGGAGTGGACCTGACGCAGGTCTCATTCGCGGGAGTGGACCTGACGCAGGGTCCCATGGTGATCATTGTGTGAATAGGCTCCCTTATGAGCGGCCCTAAGCACACGAAGAGCGTTCAGAGCCGGGTTCAGGTCCCGTTCAGGTCAGGCCCGCTACCTTTGGGGCAGGCCTACGGGGGAGGAAACGTGAGAAGGGCTGCATGGGTGGTCGTTGCCGCAGTCGGACTGGCCGCCTGCACGGGGACGAAGACAAGCACCTCGACCACGAGCCCAACCCCGAGCGCCCCTGCGACCACGCCGGCCACCTCGGCCACGCCAACCTCGCCGCCGGCCACGGCAACACCTGCCACCACGGCGTCGCCCTCCGGTGGCGCCACAACGGGAGCAGCCGCAACGAAGGCCGACTACCTGGCACAGGCCAAGCCGGTCTGTGAGACCGCCACGAGGATCATCGATGCGCTGCCGGAGCCCGGCAGCAACCAGGGCGAGAAGCTGCGGATCCTCGACCAGCGGGCGGCGGCCCTGACCGAAGCCCTCACCAAGCTCCAGGCCCTGACGCCGCCGGCACAGGATGCCGCTGCCGTCAAGTTCATCGTCGACCACCTGACCGCCGTCCGGGACGACACCTCGGGGCAAGCGGTGGCCATCCGGGCCGGCGACACCGTCAAGGCCGGCCAGCTCGAGGCCCGGTTCGACGGGGATGAAAACATCGCCAAGAACGCCGCCACTGACTACGGGTTGGGCGACTGCGGGGCCTGACCTCCCCGAGCCCGCAGGGTGCCCATCGCGGAATAGGCCTCCCCACCCCCCCGGGGAGGCCTATTCGTGGGATGAGTTCATGAGATCGAGGTCATCAGGAGGGCTGCACCGGGAAGCGCACGCTGAAACGGGTGCCCCCGAGGGCGCTGTCCCCCACCGTGATGGTCGCCCCGTGGGCGGCCGCGATCTCCGCCACGATCGCCAGGCCCAGGCCGCTGCCCCCGGCGTCGCTGGAGCGTGAGGAGTCGAGGCGCACGAAGCGCTCGAAGATCCGCTCCCGGTCCGCGGGAGGGATCCCCTCCCCGTCGTCCTCGACCGCGAGCACGACCCCGGCGGGACCTTCGTCCAGGACGAGGGCGACCGTACCGTGGGCATGGCGGGCGGCGTTGTCGACAAGGTTGCGGGCGAGCCGCTCGAGCTGGCCATTGTCACCGGACACCTGCCCGGCCCCGACGCGCGAGACGTCGACGACCAGCCGCGACGTCGCCCGCAGGCGCCTCGCGTGGTCGAAGAGGACATCGTCGAGGTCCACCGGCTCGCGGTGCCGCCCGGCGGTGCCCTCATCGATCTTGGCCAGCAGCAGCAGGTCCTCGACCAGGCGCTCCAGGCGCGCCTCTTCCGCCAGGACGACGCCCGCGAGGTCGGCGGCGGTGGTGCCGTCCGGGTGACCCAGAGCCACCTCGGCGTGCTGGCGGATCGTCGCCAAGGGCGACCGCAGCTCGTGGGAGGCGTCGGAGACGAATCGCCGCTGGCGCCGCTGCCCCTCCTCAAGGCGGGCCAGCATGCGGTTCATGGTCGTGGCGAGCCCTGCGATCTCGTCATGGCCCGGAGGGCCAGGCAACCGCCGGTGCAGGTCCCGGCTCGAGATGGCCTCGACGTCGGCCCGCATCCGCTCCACCGGTGACAGGGCTCGGCCGACGAGGTGCCAGGCCACGAGGCCCACGATCAGCACGACCAAGGGTAGGCCGACCATCAGGAGCCTGGTCACCGCCACCCTGGCGTCGCTCACGGACTGCAGGCTGCGCCCGACGACGACGGTGAACGTCGCCGTGGGGGTGCTCGCGGCACGGGCCACGAGCAGGAACGGCTCGTCGTTGGCAAGCTGCGGGAGGTCCTCGAGCCGGCGTACCTGGCCCGGCAACAGGACGACCACTGCGGGCTGCCCTGCCAGCCTGGGGCTGGCCTGGACGACCCGGCCCTGGGCGTCGAGCACCTGCACGAACTCCTCGTCTTCGTTGCCCACGGGGATCTGGGCCACGTCCTGCCCGGAGGCCATCGAGACGGCCGCTGCCCTGGCCCGTAGGCGGGCCGATGCCTCCACGTCGGCGGTGAGCGATCGCTGGAGCAGGTGCACCATGATCAGGCCGGCGAGCACGACCGCGGCACCGACGACAAACACCGCTGCCGCCGTGGTCCGAACCCGCACCGACCCGGACGCCTCGCGGAGCCGGCGGGCCATGCGGGGTCGGTGTTCAGCCACCGTCCGGGAAGTCTGCCAGGCGGTACCCCGACCCGCGCAGGGTCACGATCGAGCTCGGCATGTTGGGACGGTCGAGCTTGTTCCGAAGCCGGCGGACGTAGACCTCGACGATGTTCGGGTCCCCCTCGAAGTCGTAGTCCCACACGTGGCCCAGGATGTCCTGCTTGGACAGGACCTCGCCGCGGTGGCGAAGGAAGAACTCCAGGAGCGACATCTCCCGGGCGGTCAGGACGAGCTCGACGCCGCCCCGGAAGACGCGGCGGGCCACGGGGTCGAGGCGCAGACCCCCCGCCTCCAGCACCACCGGGCGCTCCCGGGCCCCGCGCCGCAGGAGCGCTCGCAGCCGGGCCACGAGGACGATGTGGGAGAAGGGCTTCGTCAGGTAGTCGTCGGCCCCGGTGTCCAGCGCCTCGGCCTCGTCGAGCTCGCCGTCTTTGGCGGTCAGCATGAGGATGGGGGTCCAGTTGCGCTCCTCACGCAACGTGGCGCAGACCTTGTACCCGTTCAGACCCGGCAGCATGATGTCGAGGACGATCGCGTCGTAGGGGTTCTCCCGGGCCATCCAGAGACCGTCGGTGCCCGTCAGGGCGATGTCGGTCGCGAAGCCCTCGGCCTCCAGACCCTTCTTGAGCCCGGCGGCGAGCCGCTTCTCGTCGTCCACAACCAGGATCCGCACCTATCGCCCTTCCCCGTCGTTCCCATCGTCCGCCGCGCCCGCTGAACCGGACCTGAATCCCCAGGGAGTTTTACCTGAACGACCAGCCCGCAGCCCCACGCACCGTTCAGCTTGGGCTCAGCTACCGGCTGAAAGGGTGGGTAGATACCAGGGTAGATAGCAGGTAAGAGTCCGGCCCCGTGGCACGCCAACCGGCGCCAACTGGACAGAGGACGAGGTCCATGCTAGGAACTGCGTACATGATTGGTTTGTACTTGTTGGGTTTTGCGGTCCTTTGGGTGGTAATCCTGGCGGCCTGCTGCGTGGTGTGGCTCATCGGGCACCGCCGGCACGACTGGGACCGGGCCGTCGCCAAGGAGCTCCTGGCGTCCCCGGTCGATTGGCAACTCCCGATCCGCACCCCAGGCTCCCCCACCGGCGACGGGCAACGCTGACGCCGGCTATGCCGCCGGGGGGCCCTCCGCGTGGGCCGTCTGTGCGTAGCCCTTGTTGACCTCGTAGCCGTGCTGGTCCAGTTTCAGGGCCTCGACCCTCACGCTGGCGAGCTCGGCGGGGCTGAGCATCCGGACACTCGCCAGCACCAGGCTCTCCGCCTCGTCTCCGCCCCTGTAGTCCACCCGGACGTTCCCGACGCCCGGAGCGTAGAACTTGAGCTGATGGCCGTCTGAAGGCGTGCCCGGGATCCACTCGTCGACGACCAGCACGTCGTCGTAGCACTTGGCCGGCACACAGGTGGCCTGGGCCGTCTTGGAGGTCTTCGCCTCGTCGATGAAGCTGACGGCCGGGGCGAAGCCCTGGAGGTAGCTCGGCGGATCGCCCCTGGTGGGGTCCGCCGGCATGATGATCCCCGCCTCTGCCTTCTGGAAGCCCGTGAGCCAGGTGCTCGGGGCACCCTTGAACTTCCCTGCCTCGTACTCCTCCGGGTACTCGCCGAGATTCCACACGTTGCCGTGGTCGTCCTGGGCGTGGAAGGCCAGCTCCGCCTCGGCAAGGACACCGTCGTTGGTGTCGACGTCCCAGATGACGCGCGTCTTCACGCCGTTGATCACCTTGGTCAGGTCGGTGACCGTAAGCACGAGCTGGTGGGGCTGGCGCCCGGCGGCCCGCGTGGCCTCCCCCTGGAGCACGAGCTGCGAGCCCGGCTGCAACGGGTAGTACCGGTTGTTCACCTTGGTCCCGTCAGAGAAACTCCTGACGTCGAACAGCTTCTGGGTAAGGGCCCGGGCCGTGGCGCCGGGCGAGGCTTCGGTACTCGGGGAAGCACCCGGTGTGGAGTGCCCGCACGCCCCCAGCATGATGGCCGAGAGCGCTACAAGGCAGGGTACGACGGGTCGCATAGCGGGTTCTCCTTCTTGTGAGCTGCTCACCTATCCCATTGCCGAGCGCAGCGCCTCGACCGGTTCCAACGATGCGGCGCGGGCCGAGGGGTAGGCGCCCGCCAGGAGGCCGACGAAGCCGCCGATGATCGGCGCCCCCAGCGGCACCCATGGCTCCAGCACGGGGGTCCAGGTCCGCGTCGCGGCGACGGCGACCACCACCAGCGTGCCGATCGCGGCGCCCATGAGGCCGCCGACGAGTCCCAGGGCCGTGCTCTCGAGCAGGAACTGCCCGGCGATGTGGCGGCGCGCGGCACCGAGGCTTCGCCGGAGACCGATCTCGCCCACCCGCTCGAGTACCGAGACCAGCGTGACGTTGGCGATGCCAATCGCCCCCACCAGCAGCGAGACGGCTCCGAGGAGCAGGAACAGCGCGTTGAGGTCCTTCTGCACCCCAGCCTTGATTCGTTTTGCCTCGGCGGGCGCGGTGATCTTCAAGGCGTTGGCGTCGGACGGGACCAGCGCCAGGGGCATCTGCGAGGCGATCAGGCTCGCCGCGCCCACCTGGGTCTCCACCTGCACGTTGCCGGGCGACGCTACCCCGAACTCACGCCGGGCGGTGCCTTCCGGGATGATCACCGAATTCAGCAGGCCGCTCTGGCGCTCGACAGTGTCGAGGATCCCCATGACCGTGTAGAGCCGCTCGCCGATGTAGATGGCCGGCTGGTTGTCGACCCGCGTGACGTGGAGCTGCTCGGCGGCCGTGGGCCCGAGCACGACCACGCGATCGGCGCGGTCGGAGTTGCCGGCATCGAGCAGACGTCCCGTGGCCACGGTGGCCCGCACCGCCCGGAAGAGACCGGGTGATGCGGCCTTGAGCGGCATCTGGAACTCGGTCTGGCCCCGGGGGTCGTGCACGGGCACGGCCCGGACAAGCTGACCGTTCAGGGAGACATCGGTGAGGGTGCCCGCGGCCACGACGCCGTTGAGCCGCATCATCCGGGCCTCCGCATCCCACGGCAGGTCGCCGACGGTCGCCTGCCCGGAGTGGCCGACTTTCGGGGCTGCGGAGACGTCGGTGGCGTCGCGCTCAGAGAACCGCCCGACGATCTGGTTGCCCGCGGTCTTGGAGAGCCCCAGCGTGGCCACCAGCGCCGCGACGCCCACCACCGTGCCCAGGACAGTGAGGAGAGCCCGGCCGGGTCGGGCGAGGAGGCTTGCGAGGCACTCCTCAAAGAGGTCCCCGGGATGGATCCTGGGATGGATCCTGGGATGGATCATGGGATGGATCATGGGGCCGACCGGATCGGTGTGCCGCTTCATGGCGCGCCTGCATCCGGTGCGGAGGCCATCCGGTCCGGCATCAGGACGCCGTCCACGATGCGGACCCGCCGGCTGGCCCGGCTGGCAACGTGGTCGTCGTGGGTGATGACCGCGAGGGTGAGGCCCTCAGCCGACAGGTCGCGGAAGACGTCGAGGACGCCCTCGGCATTGCGGGTGTCAAGGTTGCCGGTTGGCTCGTCGGCGAGCAGGAGGCTGGGCTCCCCGATCAGTGCCCGGGCGATCGCGGCACGCTGTTGCTGGCCACCCGAAAGCTTCGTCGGCGAGAAGGTGGCCCGCTCGGTGAGCGAGACGCGGTCAAGCGCCGCCATGGCCCGGTCCCGCCGGCCCTTGCGGGGCCTGCCGATGTACAGCTCCGCGAGCATCACGTTCTCGAGGACACTGCGGTGGGGCATGAGATGGAACGCCTGGAAGATGAACCCGATCCGCCGGTTCCTGATCCTGGCCCGCTCGGCGGCGGAGAGATTCGCGACGGGCCAGCCTTCCAGCAGGTACGTCCCTTCGGTCGGCGTGTCGAGCAAACCGAGCAGCGACAAGAGCGTCGTCTTCCCGCACCCCGAGGGCCCCGCAATCGAGACGTAGTCGCCCTGCTTGATCTCGAGATGCACGTCCGCGAGCGCATGCGTCTCCACTTCGTCGGTGTAGAAGACCTTCTTGATGCCCTGGAGCCGAATGAGTGAGCCG
>DASPZW010000176.1:0-5748 GCA_035636055.1 Actinomycetota bacterium | reverse complement strand
GGATCTTGTCGATGCGCCGCAGAACGTCCTGGATCGCTTCCACTCGCCCTCTCCTGAAGCAGTAGGCGATGACATACCCCGCCGAACACCGAAGCTAACGCGGCTTCCCGAACACGACAGCGCCGCCCGAAGGCGGCGCCGCTGTGCGGGGTTGGCTCGGGTGTTAGCCGTCGTTGCCGACGACCTTTTCGATGATCCTGGTCTCCCAGCCGAGCCGGTCGCCATCGCCGCCCATGCCGGCCGACTGGTCGATGGTCGCGTTCAGGCCCTCGTTGGCCGCCGCAGCCCCGGCGACCGTGGGCTCCAGCGAGTCGCGCGGCTTCTTGTCGAGCTCCTCGCGCAGCTCCTCCTGTGACGGTTCTTCGATGTCGTGAACCTCCGGTTGATCAGCCATGGTCGCCCTCCTGATGCGGCTCGTGCAGGGCCCTGGTTGTTCCCGCTTGGCCGGCGGCCGGAAACCTCGCCGCCACGCGGGCGGGGCCGCTCCACCGACGAAGGCTTCATGGAAATGTCGCATTCCATTCACACGCCATTCAGGTCTTGTTCACCCAGTCCCACTACGTTCCCCACGGGGGTTTGCCGTCTCGCGGGGCGTTCCCGCGGTGTGGACTACAGAAAGGGACCCGCATGAAACAACCCCGTTGGTGGGTTGCCACCGCAGCCGCAGGCGCCATCGCGATGACCGCATCCGTGGCCACGGCCTCGGGCGCCCTGGCAGCGTCGCGGGGCGTCAAGCACGTCCTGCTGATCAGCGTCGACGGCACGCCTCGGACGTGACCCAGTGCATCCAGGCCAGCCTGTGCCCGAACATCGCCACCTTCATGGCCCGCGGCACCTCGTACTCGAACGTCACGACCTCGGAGCCGTCGGACTCGTCGCCCGGCATCGTGGCACTGACGACCGGCGCGTCGCCCAAGCTGTCCGGCGTGTACTACGACGACAGCTACGACCGTACGATGTTCACGCCGCCGGCCCAGACCCCGACGAGCACCCAGGACTGCTCGGGGGCGCCGGGGGCCGAGACCCAGTACTTCGAGAACCTCGACGCCAACGCGCCCAGCACGGCCAAAGGGGGGATTGGCACCCGCCCGATCCTGAACAACACCATCGACCCGGAGCAACTACCACGGGCCCTGGTCGGGGGCAAGTGTGTGCCCGTGGCGCCGAACGACTTCCTCCGCGCGAACTCGATGTTCAGCGTCGCCCACGACGCCGGCCTCCGCACGGCGTGGGCGGACAAGCACCCGTCCACCGACGTGATGGTGAGTGGGCACGGTACGCCCAACGCGGTCGACGACAAGTTCATGACCGAGATCAACGCCGACGTCATCCCGCCGTCGATGCTTGACACCCGCGGCAACACGGTGACGTTCCCCCTGCCCAACCCGACGGCGGACCAGAACGGACCCTTCATCACCGACAAGGTCGGCGACACCGAGGCCTACGACCAGATCAAGGTTGACGCGATCCTGAACCAGATCGACGGCCTCAACTCGGCTGGCACCGCGCAGGTGGGTGTCCCGGCAATCTTCGGCGTGAACTTCCAGACGGTCAGCGTCGCCCAGAAGCTGGTCGATCCGCAACTGTCGTGCGTGCGCAGCAACAACGCCCCGGGCTGCGACCCGGCCTACGTCCCCGGCGGCTACGAGCCCGGCACGCTCCACTTCACCCCGCAGCTCGCCGGCGCCATCAGCTCCGTCGACGGGGCCCTCGGGTCCATGGTCGCCGAGCTGAAGGCCCAGCACAAGCTGAACTCCACAGAGATCATCGTCACCGCCAAGCACGGGCAGTCCCCGATCGACCCCTCGACGCTGGCCCTCATCGGCCACGCGGAGAGCAAGGTGGTCACCAACGCCGGCGTCGCGATCGCCCTGACCACGGACGACGACATCTCGCTGATGTGGCTGACGGACCAGTCGCAGACGACCGCCGCCGTGAGCGCCCTGCTGGCCGACAAGGCGGGGGCCAACACCGCCCGGGTCTCCTCCGTCCTTCCGGGCGACCCCCTTGCGGACCAATTCAACAGCCCGCTCGTCGATCCCCGGACGCCGGACCTCATCGTCCAGCCCATCCCCGGGACGATCTACTCCGGCAGCAAAGCCAAGGTGGCCGAGCACGGCGGGTTCGCCATGAACGACACCCATGTCGCCCTCATCGTCGTCAACGGCGCTCAACTCGCCGATCCGGACGGCCACGCGGACGGCACCGTCATCGACGACCCGGTGCACACCGCACAGGTGGCACCGACCATCCTCAAGGCCCTTGGCCTCAACCCCCGCAAGCTCGACGCCGTCCGCATCGAGCACACCGCTGTCCTCCCGGGGGCCGAGAACTAGCTTCGCCAATATCGGTGGCTGTTTAACCGCGTATAGCGCGGTCAAACAGCCATGAAGATGTTCGCGCGCTTCTTGACAAGGCTCTAGGCGAGCTGGCGGAGGGCCAGTGCCAGGATCAGCGCCACGAGGTTGAAGAAGCCGTGGGCCACGATCCCCGGCCCCAGGCGGCGGTAACGCTCGGCGACGATGCCCTGGATCACGCCGAAGGCTCCGATGACGACGAAGATCGAGACGTTGCCAAGACCGTACGACGGCCGCAGGTGGAGGGCGCCGAACACCAGGCCCTGGACGACGATCGCCCCGCCCGGTCTGAGGATGGGGACGAGGGACCGCAGGAGCAGGCCCCGGAAGAACAGCTCCTCGATGAACGGCGCGCCCACGATCACCATCAGCACGACGGCGATCAGCACCGCCGGGTCCCGCTGGGCGCCGTGGAGGGGGGCCACGTCGCTGCCGATGAGGCGGCGATCGATGAGTGCCAGGGGGATCAGCAGGATGAATCCGGCGAAGCGCGCCCCGATGGAGATCACCGCCCCGCGGGCGAGGTCGATCGCCTCCACGCTGACGCCGAAGTCGCGCCAGATGTTGCCAGTGCCGAACCGCGTGCTGGCGAGCCAGACGGCGCCGACCAGCCCGCTCCACAGCCCGGCCTGGCCGAGCACGAGGAGCAGCAACCGGCTGTGGGGCAGCATGAGCCGCGCGACGAGGGCGCCGAGGAACGACAGGAGAACCGAGGCCATGATGCCGCCGAAGGCGTAGGCGGCCGAGCTACGGGGCAGCGTCGCCCGGGCATCGGGCCCGCCGGTGACCCACGGGGCGACCGGGGGGGCCGAGAAGTCCTGGCGGACGTACGGTCCGTTCGCAACGCCGGGCGTCCACCCCCACCCGTTCCAGAAGCGGTACTGGTGCCGGCCGCCCGGGTCGCGGTACCAGCCCGCAGCCGGTCCGGGGGGCGGGGGGATGTACGGCACCGGAGCCGGCAGCCGGTCCGACGGCGGCCGTTGGACCCAGGCTGGTCCTCCCGACTCGTTCGGCCTCGCGCGCGGCATGCGACCCCCCAACAAAGAGATGGGCTGAGCGCCCGACCCGGCCCTTTAGACCCGGCTAGGCCCTTGCGGTTAGGCCCAGGTGTGAACCAGGACGAGCGCCACCATCATGACCATGATGACGGTCGCGATCCCGCCCGTCGCCATCGACGGCCGGGCATAATGTCGGCGCGTCTGCAGCGCCCGTTCCACCCTCGGCGGCTCTGACGTACTTTGCTCCAAAAGGTGCGCTATCCGCACTTTTTGGAGCAAAGACGGTGCGTCGGGCATAGGTGCAGCGGGTTACCCCACGAAGGGAAGGACGAGCGTGCAGATGGGGACCTCGGCATGTGACGGGTCGAGGGCGTTCAGGACGTCTCGCGCGACGATGGGGTCGGCGGCGAGAGCGAGGTGGTCACTGAGATCGAGCCCGCATTGGTCCTGCACGACGATGTTGGTGACGTTGGGTCCGGCCAGCATGCCACTGGTGTAGGGGACGACCGCCTGGTCGAGACGGGTCATGATGTTGGTGTAGGTCACGCCTGGCACGGCAACATTGGCATCCAGCCTCTGCAGGAAGGCGGAGCCGGCCAGGAACTCCTGGCAAGAGCCACAGATCTGAGCCACGGCCTGCGCACCGCTCGGGAACAGGACGGCGAGCTGGGAGGCAACCGAGGCGAGCCCGAACAGGGTAGTGCCGTGGTAGACGGGAGCGATGCCGACATATCGATGGACCTTGGCCGCACCGTTGAGGAACTCGGCGTAGTAGAAGGGAAGCGTGGCTCCCTCCGAGTGACCGACGATATCGAGCTGCTTGGCGCCGGTTGCGGCGAGGACTCGATCGACGAAGTCCGAGATGGTCTGCGCGCTCTGCTCCATCGGCACGACCCCTCCGAACTGATCCAGCGGGAACGTCGCGCCCGGTAGCGTGCCGTAGGTGAGGGCGAAGACGCAGTAGCCGTTGTCGGCGAGGAGCGGAGAAATCGTCTGCCAGTTGTCGGTCATGTTCCCGAGGAGGCCGTGGAGGAGCACCACCGGCTCGGGGTGAGCAGGGCTGGGCCGACAGGACCAGAGGTTGGCGCCGGGCGGGGATGCACCAGGGCTGAGCAGTTCGGCAGCGATCCCGGCGGCGAGGGTGTACGGGACGGGATAGGCAGCACCCGACGCCACAGCCGGGCCAGGGATCTCGAAGAGGAGCACGGCGACCACACCCGCGGCGACGATCCCAGCTATGCGCAACACCAAAGGCGTGCTTGTCCAAGACTTTGCGGTTCTCACTGGCAGCAATCGGAGAAGGCCTGGTTGGGAAGACACGGAACCCCTCGGGGTCCACGCCGGCAGACTCCCTCCCGTGACACCGGCCCGAGAGCGCCGTGCAGGGGAGGGGGGGTTCCCCAGAGCCGTCATCCTACGGAGTCTGTTCCCCACGCCGGCCCAGGGGGGCTCGGGAGAGCGACCGCATGATGGGGGGCGACGACCTGAAACGGTTGTTGGTGGCGTGAACCCGCTCATCCACGTCCTCCCTCGTATTGAGCCGGCGTCTGAGCCGTCTGGGCGAAACTCCACCCTTCAACAACGCCTGACGTTACATGAGATGATGTAACTAAGTCAAGTGGTGTCGTCGTCCGCGATTCCCGGTCCTCCCTGTCGGAGTGGCGCCACTCAGCCCGACTGGACACCTGGAGGTGCCCAGGAGCGAAGTCCTTGAGTCCAAGGGGGTTCGGCGCAGCCCGACCCTCGCTCACATCTGTTGCACAAATGGCGTGAGCCCGATCAGGATGGCGCTGCGGGCGCCGGGTCGCGGTTGATCTCCTCGGCGAACGGGACTGACGTAGTGGCTAACCCGTCTGTCGTAAACGGCGTAGGAGTCGAGTGGTTTCTCCAGACTGAAGCGGGCCCATATGAGATCCAGGGGAGTCTCCTCGAGGCGGCGACCCGCGCAGCAGGGTGACGCAATCACGTTCTCCCCTCCCACCGCGTTGTCCCTGGCCAGCAGATGGACGAAGTACATGCTGAACTTGCCGCCATCCTGGTGGAGGCAGTTGGGGGAGGACACCGCCTCCGCCCCCCACCCGGCGACGGAGAGCTTCACGAAATGCACGCCGACATGGATGGGACCGCCCGTGAACGCGTCCAGCCACAGCACCTTTCCCACGTCGAAGAGAACGAGATGGCGCAGCAGGGGGTCATCCAAGATTTCCGCGTCCACGTAAGGGAAGCGGCGATGGGTCCCCGGGTATTCGGGGTTGTGGTCTCCCTGGTAGAAATCGAACGCAGTACCGAACTCGAGGTCGGGTGAGCCAGGCATCCAGATCAGGGCTTGGGTCCAGGGCACAAGGACCCCGCTTGCGTATCGCCGGTACCTATTGGCTTGCGGGTCGTTTGGG
>DASPZW010000175.1:0-10854 GCA_035636055.1 Actinomycetota bacterium | reverse complement strand
TTCCCGGGCTCCTTGCCGGGCTCCTTGCCGGGGTCCTTGCCGGGGTCCTTCCGGAGGCGCGGTGCCCCTCGTGCTCACGACTCCATCCCCCGGTGGAGGCCGGCGCTGCGATGAGGTGCAGCGCCCTGCGCAGAACCGGCCCCCGCAGTGGGCTCCGATGGGGGTGCAGGGGCGGGCCCAGGCGCGGAGAGGGACGCCAGCACGTGGGCCTGCTCGCGATGGCGCTGCAGCTCGTCCCAGGCCCCCGACTCCAGGAGGGACAGGCGCTGCTCCAGCCGGTCGAGGGCCCGCCAGCTCTCCCCCACGTCGGCCGACAGCCAGGCCTCCAGCCGATCCAGGGCCCGCCATTCGTCCCGGAAGTCGGCGGAGAGCCACAGTGTCCCCCCGACCATGAGCAGCACCAGGCCG
Organism: Actinomycetota bacterium; assembly: GCA_035636055.1. GTDB lineage: Bacteria > Actinomycetota > CADDZG01 > JAHWKV01 > JAOPZY01 > JAOPZY01. The sequence goes on along the minus strand of DASPZW010000175.1, from coordinate 10,446 downwards.
CCGAGGCCGCCGGACAGTACGTACGGCACCTGCTTGGCCACGAACTCGGTGCCGCTGGCGCCGACCCACCCCAGCACGAGCGCGAGGACGCCGCCCGCGAACGCCCCGACCGCGAGTACCCGGTCCCATTGGAGGCGGCACCATCTCAGGAGCTCCACGCCCACCTCTCTTTCTTCCGCATGCGGTAGGCCAGACTGGAGGCCAGGACACCCACCGCCGCCAGGACGACGATGGGATAGAGGGTCAGGCTCGACACCGTCATCGGGAGCCGCCGGACCACGGTCACCGGCCGGGCAGGCGGGGCCGCAACCGGGAGCGGGACCGGCGCCGGAGGGCCGGGTGCGCCAGAGAGGGCTTCCCCGTCGAGCGCCGGGGGGGAGATCGTCGCCGGCCCAGCGACGGCTCCGTGGTCCGGCTCCGTTCCCGAACCCAGCGCGGCGGCCGGCGGTTCCGGCAGCGCCGACGCGGCAGCCATCGCAAACGCCCGCCCAACGGTGATGCTGACCTGGGCCGGGTGACCCACCACGGGCAGCTGCTCCGAGGTCGTGATGAGCAGCCCCGCCGACAGCACCGAGTCCTCGGTCTCGGCGGCGGGAAGGAACTTCACGGTCGTGTCCCCGAGGGACAGCACCTTGCTCAGCCCCCCCAGCAGGTTGCCGAGCGGCAACGTCAGGCCACCGAGGACGAGGCCCTGGTCCGTCACGCCGACGGTGATCCCGCCCAGGGCGAGGGCGCCCACCTTGAGGCTCGAGCGGCGCGTCGCCAACCCGGCGGCGTCCCGGATGACCGACGCCGTCGACTCGAGGCCCGACAGCCGGATCACGCCGAGCGCGATGTCGATGCGGGTGTCGGACTCCGCCACAACGCCGCCGTCGCGCCCGGCCGAGACGGTAGCCGTGGAGAACGCTCCGGTCTCGATCCCCGTCGTCGTGGTCTCGCCGGCCTGGGCAGAAGCCGCCGACGACGAGGCGTCGCTGTGCGACGCCAGGTGGTACCCGGGCTGGTCGGCGTGGCTGTCCGGCGTCGTCGGGTTGGCCGTTGCCACGTAGAACGGGAAGCCCGGGATCGATTTGCCGGTCAGCGTCCCGACGAGGCCCGGCAGCGCCACCCCGGTTTCTCCCGGGTAGGGGAGCGACGCGAAGGCCTTGCTGGTCCCGAGCGAGTCCAGCGTAGCCTGAGCGCTCGGCCCTCCCCCGTCGACGAAGTTCTCGATGATGAGGAAGTTCGGGACCGACAGCCCCACCCGGATCCCGTCGGCCGACGCCGTCCCCGAAAACGCACCGCCGGCCGGCACCTCGGCCCGAGCCGCAGGCCCCAGCGCGATGAGCAGGAACGCACCGGCCGCGCACCCAGCGACCAACGCGCTCGCCGCTTTCCCCATCGCCGTGCGGGTGGAGGTACCGGAATTCATCCCTGAGCTCCCGAATATCTATCGAGACCGCCCAAATTCGCTGCCCACTGAATTCGTGCAGTAAAGCACCGACACAGTAATCTGGCAATACAATCCCGTTGGAATAATCGATGACCTCGTTCTGATGCGACAATGTGGATAGTCAGCGCTGCAAATAAGGGGGATCCCTGTGAGCCAGGCCGTGCGGCGGCATCCGAGGCCCCGACGCCACCCAGGACGAGCCGCGGCGCGCCAGCCAACCCCGCAGGGGTGGTGGTGGTCCGACCGCAGGGTGAGGGAGGTGCTCGACGACGGCGACCTCACCTACCTGGCGGTGCGCTCGCCGCGCGGGCCACACGTCACCCCGCTCGCCTTCGGCCGGCAGGCGGGACGCCTCTGGCTCGTGACCTCCCGGGACTCGCTCAAGGTCCGGGCGATCTCCCGGGATCCAGCGGTGGGGGGCCTCGTACGTTCGGGCCAGCGATCGGTGATGTGGTCCGGACGCGCCCGGCTTGTCGACCCCCTCACGGCACGGGGCCTGGGAACCAACCTGCTCCAGCTTCCGCTGGCGGTGACCGGGTACATCGTTCGCAATTTCCGGGAGGCCGCCGGCGTGGTCTGGGACCGTCCCGTGCCGACCCTTCCGATCACCAAGCTGCTGATCACCGTCGACCTGGACTGCGTGGCCCTGCTCCAGGGCTGGTCCGTCGTCGCCGCTTGGGGGCCATGGAGCCGGCAGGACCTCCTCGGGCGGGGAACCCCACCACGCCGCCTCCCGCCACCGCTGCGGGCGATACCCCCGGCACTGCGGCAGCTCCTCCTGGAACCCGACCGGCCGGCGGTGCTCGGATGGCAGACCGCATCGGGGCCGATGGCCATCCCGGCCGTGTGGGATCAGGAACAGGCCACGGCAGTGGCAAGCGCCGACGCCATGGTGCTGGCCGGGGCCAGTCCTCGGGGGCCTGGCTGCCTCACTGTGGGGCGGGGCGAGTGTCACGCCGACGCGCGGGAAGGCCTCCTGCTGCGAGGATCGGGCACCGCCAGCCAGGGGGCTCCCGGCGAACGCGTCGCCCTCGACGTTCGGACGATCACCTACTGGACCGGCACGAGGACCCGGACGATCGACCTCCGAACCGGGCACCCTCCACGCCGGATCCGGAGCGGGCGAGAGGCGAGACATGGGAGGGCGTGAGCGCGGCGGCAACCTGTTCACCAAGGGACTGGCCAGGCTGCTGGCCGACGTCAGTACCGAGGTCGTGGACACGATCATTGACGTCTCGACACGTGCCGGGGCCCACCTGACCAAGAAGGACGAGGCCGCTCCCTCCCTTCAAGGCCCTTGGTGGAACAGCCCGGAGCCGCCACGCAAGCAGGGAACGCGCAGAGGCCGTTCACGCCGGTAGGGGGCTTGACAGTCGCTTACGCGTTGTGTAACTGTACCCCTTGTTACGCGGTACGTAATAAGACCCTCGGCGGAAATAGTCGAGGCCGGACGGGAAAGGAGCCTGCTATGGCCGGACGGAACAACACGCTCACCCGGTGGATCGGCGACATGGTCGACGACACCAAGGACTTCGTCGACGACATCCTGGACCGGGCCGGCGACGTCGAGGACGCGGTGTCGGACGTCAGCGCGATCACGACGCAGCTCGCCACGCTCTCGGCCGCTGTCGAGAACCTCACGACCATCGTGACCACGCTGGCGGCGCTGCAGGGCGCCACGGCTCCGGTGGCGGGGGTCGCCGGCGCAGCCGCCCCCGTCGCGGCAATGGCGGGGAAGTGATCTGAGCCGGCCGGGCCCAGCTGGGAGCGTGCTGGGAGGGTGCCCAGGAGCGCCAGGAGTGGTCTCCCGCTGACGCTGTAATCTGTCGCGGCGCGCTCCACCAGATCGAGCGCCCGACAGAGAGGGGCTGGCGACGACCCCGTCATCGGACAACGGCGCCCCGGACCCGTCAGCGGGGAAGGTCGGCACGGTCCGGCTCATCACGAGGTACGCCAACCGGAAGCTCTACGACACCCACACGCGGCAACTCACGTCGCTCAGCCGAATCGAGAACCTGGTGCGGGCGGGGACGGACATCCAGGTCGTCGACCACGACACCGGCACGGACATGACCGCCGAGGTCCTGGTGGGGATCCTGAGCACCTCGATTGGGAATCAGGAAGGCGGAGATGGTGTGGCGGCGCTCATCTCGCTCATCCGCTCGCCCCGCGAGGTGCTGGACGCCATGGCGCACGACCGGGCTCGGGCCGAGGAGCTGCGAGGAATGACCAAGCGAGTCCGGCTGCTGTCCGCCACCCTGGACGCCCTCCTGGCGAACATGGCGCCGGCCCCCGCCGAGCCCACACCGCCCGCCGCGCGTCCTCCCCGGACGCGCACGGCACGGCCCCGATGACTGGCCGCCCGTCGCGGCGGGGACCTCGCCGCCAGCTCATCCGCGAGAACGACGGGACCCTCTACGACCTGACCAACGACCGACCTATGGCAACCTCGGAGCTTCGGGACTACCTGAGCTCCGGCGGCTACTTCGTCGCCAAGCGCGCCGACGGCGCCGAGTGCACGGCGCAGGTGCTGCGCGATGCCCTCCACGACGTCATCGGTGAGGCCGCACCGAACCCGATCGGAGCCATGATGGGAGCCGGGGCAGCTATCCCCTCCGTCGCGTGGTCGGCCCTGGCGGGTCTTTTGTCCGGACCGATGGCCGGGCCGCGGGGTCATGCCGGCCAGCGCCCGCGGGCAGACCGACGTCCACCGTCCGCTCGGGCGTGGCAGGCACCCCGGAACCTCGATGATCGGCTCTCCGACGCAGCTCCCAACTCGGATCCCGGCTCGGCTCCCGACCCCGCATAGGCACGCCGAAGACTGGCCGCACCGCTTCGCCTTCCACGCGGCAAAAGGCCTCGAAGGTCCGCCAGGGAGTACGTGAACGGTGGGTCGGCTACGGGCACAAATACTGCCCAGAATAGCTTGTGAATGCATCGTAGGCATATCTCAGGCAAGAGCGCCACACGGGTATCCGTAGGGTTGTCCCTCCCGAATCCGAAACGTCTCCCGGGAAGGCGTAGGTACTCCGAAAAAGACCCTCTATTTGACGCCGCTGGGTTTCGTACCCTCCGGCCGGTCAGTATCCTTCCCGTCGGGGCCCAGCCGTCTCGATCCCTGGCCGGATCCCTAGGGGCCCCAGCCAGCGAGTGGTCATCCCCGGAGGCCGACGTGTCGGAGCCCATTCGGCAATGTCCCTGAACCTTGCGCGAGCCCGCCTCGTCGGGCGGACGGTTGGCGATCTCCTCGGGCAGGAGGCCCGGCGGGCATGGACCAGGGACGCCGTCGGCCCCGCAGGCGGGGCCCCGGATCGCGGGAAGCAGCGAGCGGTTGCCATCCGCGAAGCCATGGAGCGTCTCGGCCCGCTCTACATCAAGATCGGCCAGATGCTCTCGACACGCCCCGACATGGTGCCCGACTACATGAGGGCGGAGTTCGAGCGGCTCCACGACCGGGTGACGCCGACCCCGTTCGGAGACTTCGAGCCGGTGCTCGCCGCCGAGCTCGGCGAAGGCTGGCGGAACTACTTCCGCTGCGTGGACACCAATCCCGTGGGCACGGCGTCCCTCGCCCAGGTCTACCAGGTGCAGTTGAAGTCTGGCCGGCGGGCGGTCGTGAAGATCCAGCGACCTGGCATCGCCCAGGCGGTGCTGGACGACATGGCCATGCTGCAGTGGGTGGTCCGGCGCGTGGCCAAGCGGGTGCCGGACTTCAACGACGTCATGGACCTCGACGCCCTCCTCGACGTGGTCTTCTCCTCGATGCGCCCCGAACTCGACTTCACCCTGGAGGCGGAGAACATGGACGGCTTCCGCGACCGGGTGAAGGACTTCGACACGCTGAACATCCCGGAGGTGATCCACGTGACGCCCCGGGTGCTCGTCATGAGCCTGGCGGAGGGGGCGTCGATCCGCAACGTGGCCCCGGACAGCCTCACCCTGAAGCAGCGGGAGCAGATCGGGACCGACCTCCTGGGCTTCATGTTCTGGAGCTACTTCGTCGATCGTAAGTTCCACGCCGACCCGCATCCGGGCAACATCTTCGTCAGCCCGGACGGCCAGGCGAACATCCTCGACTGGGGCCAGGTCAGCCGCGTCGACCTCAATCTCTCCACGGCGATGGCGGTCGTCATGCTCAGCATGGCCATGAACGACGGGACCACCCTCGCCCGGACCTGGATCGAGATGGGACGGGCGACCCGCCGGGCCGACATCGCCGGGTTCATCAATGACATGGGGCGCTTCGTCCCCGGCATCGCCGGCCAGTCGCTGGAGCGCTTCAACTTCGGCGTGCAGCTCACCGCGATCCTCGCGTTCTCGTCGAAGCGGGGCATCGCCGCACCACCGGCCGTGGCCAGCCTGGGCAAGTCCTTCGCGAACATGGAGGGCTCGATCCGGTACCTCGCCCCCCACATCTCGATCACCGACGTGTTCGAGGACGAGTTCAACATGATCAGCCAGGCCCTCGCACGGGAGCTCATGAGCCCCGAGTTCGCCACGCGCGCGGGTGCGCAGACGATCCTGATGCTCTTGAACGGTCCTGCGCAGGCCCGCGGCGTCCTCACCGACATGGCGAACCGGGACCTGACGCTTCGCGTGGGACAGGAGATGAGCAGGCGCTCGCCCCAGGAGGACCGGTCGGATGCCCGGTTCAAACGGCTGCAGCGGAACCTGCTGGCCGCCGCGTTGGTTGCCCTGTGGCTGGACCGGCGGCGATCTCGGGCACGCCACTGGCGGCCGTGAGTGCCGGCCCCCACGCTCAGCACCCGGACGGCTTGTCCTCGTCCGGGCGCTGAGCCTTCGAGGCGGGCGCCGCCAGCGCTATGAACAGCAAGGCGTTCACCTGGGCCCTGAGGTGGGCGGGCACCGACCCCGGGTCGAGGACCTCCTGGATCAGGAACCCGTCGTCGAGTGCCATCAACACTGCAGCCAGGTGCTCGGCGGGAGCCGGCAGGGAGCTCGACATCTGCTCGGCGTGGGCCTGGATCGCCTGGGCGATCGCCGCCTTCACGGCTCGCTGGTAGCCCGCCAGCCGGGGGGCGAACTCCGGGTTGCGGACGGCGTGGACGTAGAGTTCCGACCACAGCAGTGCCCAGGTCCGACGTTCCGCCGACCGGCGCGCCGACTCCTCGTGCAGGTAGAAGCCCAACGTCCCCGGCGAGGACGCCTCCGCCGCGACCGCCCCCTGGAGTGCCTGGAGCTTGGTACCCACCTGGGCGTCGAGGACGGCGAGGAACAGGTCCTGCTTGCTCTGGAAGTTGGCGTAGTACGCGCCGCGGGAGAAGCCGGCACGAGCGGTGATCTCCTCGACGGCTGCCCCGTGGTAGCCGCGCTCTGCCAGCACCTCGGCTGCAGCCTGCACCAGCCGTGCCCGGGTGGCCGCCCGACTCTCGGCCCGGGTATGGCGCCGGGGTCCCGTCCCAGAATCTTTGGCCATGCGACTTCTTCCTCTTGAGACGACAACACAGATCCGCTATCGTATCCAGATACGTTACTGAATCTGAAACTGTCCTCGACAGGGGAGCCTCTTGGTGGGTCGTACTCGATCAGGCACCCACGTGCAGCGACTCCACCGGCCCGGCCGGCTCGGCCGGGCCGTTTCCCTCTCTTCGGTCATTGTCGCCCCAGCGGCTCCAGCGGACCCGGATGTCCGTAGATCGACCATAGTGCCCACCCTGGGCCGTCACCCGGGCGGAGGACCGGCCCAGGACGATGCTTGACTTCCTGGGAAGGTCCGAGGAGCTCGCCCTGCTGTCCCAGAAGCTCGGCGAGGCGATCTCGGGCGAGCCCCGGTTCGTGCTCGTCGAGGGGCCAGCCGGCATCGGCAAGACGGCCCTCCTTCGGCAGTTCGGGGCGGCATGCGTGGTCGATCGAGGACGGGTCCACGTCCTCACCGCCGACGGAGACCCGTCCGAGGTTACGGTCGACTACGGCATTGCGGAGCAACTGGCGCGTTCCGCGAGGACGCCGATCCCGGAGGAGCTGTCGTCGATCGGCACGCTGCCGGACGCAGCGCCCGAGCCACGGGTCGTCGGATCCGCACTCCTGCACCTCCTCCGAGCGTGCCTTGCCTCGCGGCCCGTGGTGATGGTGATCGACGACCTCCAGTGGGTGGACCCGCCGTCGCAGCTCGCCCTTCTCTTCGCGCTGCGCCGCCTGCAGACCCAGCCGCTCCTGGCGTTGTTCGCGGCGGGGGACGGCGCCGACGCCGTCATCGTGCGGGGGCTCCGCACCCTCGTCGCCGGGCAAGCCGGCACCAGGATCCGCCTGGGCGGCCTCACGCCCGGCGACATCCGGGAGATCGTTGCGTCCATGACCGGTCGCCGCCTCTCGTCGGCGACGGTGGAGCGCCTGCGGGAGCACACGGGCGGGAACCCTCGCCACCTCCGTGCGCTGATCGCGGAGCTCCCGCCCGCCGCCCTGTTCACGTCGTGTCCGGCGCTGTGGCCGGCGCCGGTCTCGGTCAGCCGGCAGATCGTCGCCCGGCTGGGATCGTGCTCCGCCGAGTCCCGCCGGCTGGTGGCCGCGGCGGCGGTGGTCGGGATGGCCTGCCCTCTGCTCTTGGCGAAGAGGCTCGGGGACATCGACGAGCCGCTCACCGCGCTCGAGGGCGCCGTCGAGGCCCGCCTCGTCGGCTGGTCGAGCCTCGGAGGCCAGCACGTCGTCACGTTCCCGACGCCCCTGGCCCGGGCCGCGGTCTATCACGCGCTCGGGGTGGCGGAGCGAGCACGGCTCCACCTCCGGGCGGCCGCGCTGGCGCCGGACGACGCGGCAGCCCTTCCCCACCGGATCGCCGCAGCCTGCGAGGAGGACGAGGAGCTTGCCGCCGCCGTTGCCTCCCGCGCAGCCCGCGAGGCCGCGGCCGGAGGGTGGGCGAACGCTGCCGGGCTCTATACCCACGCCGGAAGACTCACGCCGGATGCCCGATCCCGGCAGCGACACCTGCTCGATGCGTTGGAGTGCCTCCTGACCGGCGGGGATGCGCAGGCAGCCGCGGAGCTCTCCGACGAGCTTGCCCCAGTCGCCAACGGCGCGCGGTCCGAGTACCTGCTCGGCCGGCTCGCCTACCTGGCCGGGCGGTTCACCGCCGCCGAGGAACACCTGAGCGCGGCGTGGGACCTCTGCGGCCCGGAGGAGGACGGGGAGCTGGCGGCCAAGACCGCCACCGAGCTCGCCTACCTTTGCCTGAGCCACCTGCGGACCGAGGACGCCGTCGCCTGGGCCGAGCGGGGACTCCAGGGGGCGAAGGAAAGCTCGCTGGCCCGGCTCCCCCTCGTGCCCCTGACGTTCGGCCTCACGATCCTGGGACGCGCCGACCAGGCGCTCGCGGGCGTTGCCTCGCTCGACCCCGCCGCGACGCCAACCGGCCAGCACGCGGCAAGCATCCCCCTGGCCCGGGCCTGTGCCCATCTGGCAGCGGATCTCCTCCCGGCCGCAAAGGCGGACGCCGTCGAGGCGGTCAGGCTCGCCGGCCGTGGGGGACCGCTGTTCGAGCGGGCAGCCGGTCTGTTCATCCTGGCCCTGACCGACTACCGTCTCGGTGCCTGGGACGACGCCGTGCGCAACGCCGAGCGGGGGCTCCGGCTGGCCGGCGAAGCCGATCTCGCCGTGATGCTCCCCGCCTTGCACGAGGCGGCGGCGGCACCGCTGGCCGCAAGGGGCGTCTGGGACGCGGCGGAGGCGCATGTTGCCCAGGCGGCCGCGAGCGCGGCGGGAGCCCTTGACGAGGCCATGGCGGCGATGGCGAGAGCGCTCCTGTCGCGGGCTCGTGGCGACCATGCCGGCGTGATCGAGGCCGTGGAACCCTTGCAGCTGATCGGCCTGGGGCGGGGCGTGGGAGAGCCAGGGGGCTTCTGGCCGTGGCAGGAGCTCTGGGTGGAAGCCCTGATTGCCCTCAGGCGGCTCGACGAGGCCGAGGGGCACCTCCTGGCGTTCGAGGAGATCGCGTCGCGCCGTTGCCGGTCGTCGGCACTCTCGGCGGCAGCCCGCCTGCGCGGCGCGCTCGAGGGGGCCCGGGGCAGGCGAGACGAGGCGCACGCCGCCTTCAGGCTGGCCCTCGAGCATGCGTCGAAGGTACCGATGCCGTTCGAGCGGGCCATGGTGCGGGCGGGCTACGGAGCCTTCCTCCGGCGGCAGGGAAAGCGGGCTGCCGCCGCCGAGCACCTCGCCGCCGCCGCCGGGGAGTTCGCCCGCCTCGGGGCGCGGCCCTTCCTCGAGGCATGCCAACGGGAGCTTGCGGCATCCGGCGTCGCGCCCGGGACCCACCGCCCGGCTGGGCCCGTTGGCCCCGATGGCGGTGACGCCGATGGCGGTGGCGCCGGGTGCACGCTCACCCCCCAGGAGCACGCCGTGGCACGGCTGGTGCTCAAGGGCCTGACCAATCGCGAGGTGGCCGCCGAGCTGGTGATCAGCGTCAACACCGTCGAGTACCACCTGAAGAACATCTACCTGAAGCTCGGGGTCGGCTCCCGCACACAGCTCATGGCCAAGCTCGTTGCGCCCCTCCTCGGCAACGGGCCAGCAGCTCCATGGATGGGAGGGCGCCCGGCGAGGTCGTAGAGTTGTGGCGGGTCGGGCGACCTCGATTCGACGGGGGGGCGGCACGATGATCGGGACAGCGCAGCGACGGAGCACTGCGCCGGGCAGGCAATCCGTCTGGGGCGTGGCGGCCGGTGCCGGCCTGTTCGCGGCCATGGTGGCACCGCTGCTCGCCCTCCGGTTCCACCCGCACCAGTACCCCATCGACCTCAACGTGTACCGGGAGGCCGGCCGGTTCGCCCTGCACCACCGGGACCCCTATGCCGCCGGCTTCGGCCGCGCCCTGCGGATCCCGCTCCCGTTCACCTACCCCCCCTTCGCCGCGCTTGCCATGATCCCGCTTGCCCTCGCCCCGAAGCCGGCGCTCATGATCGGATGGACTGCCCTGACGGTCGGCCTCCTGGTCGCCATCGCCCTGCTGGCCGTCAAGCCGGCGCTCGACCGGCGCGGGCTCGGGCACCCGGTCGTTTTCGCCC
>DASPZW010000174.1:0-5080 GCA_035636055.1 Actinomycetota bacterium | reverse complement strand
AGCACAGGGCAGGTCGGGTAGGACGGCGAGGCGATGCAGCTTGCCGTGTACTTGTTGTTCCCTGCTGCGCTGAAGGTGACGAGGGCGGCATCGAGGATCGGGATCTGCAGAGCGGCGATCGGCCCCAGCAGGGCGTTGGCGAGGTTGGAGACGACGTTGCCGAGCGTCTTGCCAAGCGACGCCTGCAGCGAGGTCTGGATGGAGGCACCGATGGACACCGTGGAGTTCGAAGCATTGCCAACGCCGATCATGAGGAAGCCGGTCCTCTGGATCGACGATGCCGACAGGCCCGTGCGAGTGGCTGCGGCCTGCGTAGCGTTGACCGCTTGGCTGACGAGATCGACCGCAGAGGAGTCCCCGGTGGACGGGTTGTAGATGTCCTTCAGGTCCTGCATCAAGTCCCCGAGGGGGTTGGGGCAGTTCATGCCGGTGACTCCCAGGGCGGACATGCTTGATTCCAGGTTCACCAGCCCCGTGTTGGTGGTGCCGAGGTCGGACAGCAGCGAGCTCTGGGGAATCTGCAGAGCCGAGGTCATGTTCACGCCACCGGTGGCAGTGAGACCCACTCGCTCGCCCGGCTGTAGCTTGATGACAATGGCGTTCTTCAACCGGCGCCGGGCGATCGCCGTCGCCTGCAGGTCGGTACCGTTGCTGCCGGTGATGAGAGAGAGCAGCGGGGGGTTGTACCCCTGGCTGATGTCGACCTTCATCCGGGGGGACAGGAGGGCGGGCGCAATCTGATTGAGCGGGTCGACCACCGAGCCGAGGATGCTGCTTAGCGGGACCCCGTATGTGGACAGGAGGCTCGACAGTTCTGACGTGAGTGTGTTGGTGAGGGAGGTCGTGATCGCGTCGATGCACGTCAGGACCGTCCCGGGCAGCAGGGACGGGTAGATGCGGGTGTCCGGGACCGTGTGCCCGTTGTTGATGATCTGAGTCCCGTGGTCCTTGTCGAACTGGGTGCACACGGTGGGCTGGTCGCCGGTAGGGGTCTGGGTCAGATTGGCGTTCGCGAAGACCCCGACCAGCGGCGCCGCACCAGTGGAGAGGCCGGACTGGGCGTAGGCGCAGGCAACCGCCCGGGGATCGGGGATGAGTTGGGTGGTCTGGAGCAGGTTCTGGACCTCGGTCGGCTGGATGGTGTAGACGCCGGAGGTGTTGACACAGCTGTTGGTCCCGGGGACGCAGATCTGCATCGGAAAGCCGAGGCTGGAGACGACCGCATTGGGATCGAGCGGTGGGAGCGCCGCCGCCCCTGCCAGTGCGGCATGGTCAGCCGCGGCTTGGAGTTCCCGTTGCCCGTTCAGCAGGCCGAAACTCACGATCCCGCTCGCCACCAGCGTCATGATTACAGGAAGGATGAGGGCGGCGAGAATGATGATTCCCCCGTCCTCGTCCCTCCGAAGGCGGTTGATCCGCACCATGGGCGTCCCCTCCCAGCGCAGCACGTGAGCATCCTCGTTGTGAGGCCTGGCTGCCTGTGCCCCACCCTCTGCACTAAGAGTTATCGGCCTCACGGCTCATCAGGAATATGATCACTCTAGGTGGTATTGATATAACTCAACGTGGTTGCCTTGGCGGACGTTTGGCGGATGCCTGCGGGCACGATGGGCATGGGAGCCGCGTGCTAGATTGTTCCAAAAGGGGCGTGGGCGCTATCCGCACTTTTTTGAACAATCTTCGGGCGGAGGACTCCCGGCGGCCGGCGACTAGCCCTCGGGGCCCTCTTTGGCCCGGTGGTAGGCCCGGAGGCGCTTGCGCTGGTCGAGCTCCCGCTTGCGCAGCCGGATGCTTGCCGGGGTCACCTCGACCAGCTCGTCGGCGGCGATGAACTCCAGTGCCTGCTCCAGCGACATCGGGCGGGGCGGCACCAGGCGGAGCGCCTCGTCGGCGGCGTGGGTCCGGATGTTTGTCTTCTTCTTTTCCTTCGTGGGATTGACGTTCATGTCGTCGGGGCGCGCGTTTTCCCCGATGATCATGCCTTCGTAGACCTCGACCCCCGGCCCCACGAACATCTCTCCCCGTTCCTGCAGGTCGTAGATGGCGTAGCTCGTGGTCGTCCCGGGCTTGTCGGCCACCAGCACGCCGGAGACGCGGTGGGTGATCTCGCCGCACCAGGGCTCGTAGCCGGCGAAGACACTGTGGATCTGGGCGGTGCCCCGGGTCTCGGTGAGCATCTCGGAGCGGAAGCCGATGAGGCCCCGGGCGGGGATAAGGAACTCCATCCGTACCCAGCCGCTGCCGTGATTGACGAGGTTCGACATCCTGCCCTTGCGCAGGGCCAGGGATTGGGTAACCACGCCGACGAACGTGTCCGGCAGGTCGAGCACAAGGTCCTCCATGGGCTCGAAGAGCTTGCCGTCGATCATGCGGGTGATGACCTCCGGCTTGGAGACCTCCACCTCGTAGCCCTCCCGGCGCATCGACTCGATGAGGATGGCCAGCTGCAGCTCGCCGCGGCCGCGGACCTCGGTGCGGTCCGGTGAGCCGGTGTCGACGAGGCGGATCGAGACGTTGCCGAGGATCTCCCGGTCGAGGCGGGCCTTGAGGTGCCGGCTGGTGACGAACTTGCCTTCGCGCCCCGACATCGGCGACGTGTTGACCCCGAAGGTCATCCGCAAGGTCGGCTCGTCGACCTCGAGCGCCGTCAATGGGCGGGGGTCGTCGATTGCCGCGATGGTCTCGCCCACGGTGACGTCGAGCAGGCCTGCGATCGAGCAGATGTCGCCCGGGCCCGCCGACGGGATCTCGGTGTACGACAGCCCAGTGTGGGCGAGCATCTTCGTGATCCGGGCGGTCTCGATCGTCCCGTCGCGCCGGCACAGGGCCACGCGCTGCCCCGTCTCGACCCGGCCGTTCCACACCCGGCCGACGGCGAGACGCCCCACGTACGGGTCGGCGGCGAGATTGGTGACCATGAACTGCAGGGGGGCCTCGGGGTCGTAGACCGGCGGGGGGGTTACCTCGGCGATCACGTCGAACAGGGGCACCAGGTCCACGCCAGGCACGTCGAGATCCCGGGTTGCCGTGCCTTTGCGGGCGTCGGTGTAGATCACCGGCCGGTCCAGCTGGCTCTCGTCGGCGTCGAGGTCGATCAGCAGGCTGTAGACGTCGTCCAGCACCTCGGCGATACGGGCGTCGGGCCGGTCGATCTTGTTGATGACGGGGATGACCGGTAGGCCCCGCTCCAGGGCCTTGCGCAGGACGTAGCGGGTCTGGGGGAGCGGGCCTTCGGAGGCGTCCACGAGCAGGAGGGCGGAGTCGACCATCTGCAGCGTGCGCTCCACCTCACCGCCGAAGTCGGCGTGGCCCGGCGTGTCGCAGAGGTTGATGCGCAGACCGTGGTACTCGATGGCGGTCTGCTTGGCGAGGATGGTGATGCCGCGCTCGCGCTCTTGGTCCATCGAGTCCATGACGCGCTCGACCACCTGCTGGTTCTCACGCCACACCCCGGACTGCTGGAGCATGGCGTCGACCAGCGTGGTCTTGCCGTGGTCGACGTGGGCGATGATCGCCACGTTCCGCACATCCTCACGCCTCGCATTTCTGTCACCCATGCCCACAGAGTACCTTTGTACAGATGGCAATGAGGCAGCGATTTCCCGAGATGATGACGAGATCCCACTCCGCCCCGGCCCTCGGGCCGGACGGCAAGCCGGCGAAACCGCGCGACCCCCGAGGCACGTTTCGCCGCATCCTCGTCACCTTCAGGCCCTACAAAGGGCAGCTCTCGCTGCTCGGTCTGGCGATCCTGGTGACCTCGGGCCTGGGGGTGGTGAACCCTCTGCTCATCCGGGAGGTCTTCGACCGTGCCCTCTTCGGCCCGAACAAGATCTGCTCCGGCAAGCCCTGCCCCAACCTCCCCCTGCTGTACAGCTACGTGGCGCTGGGCGTGGCGATCCCGGTCGTGACCAGCCTGATCGGCGTCGGCCAGACGTTTCTTTCCAACGCCATCGGGCTGCGGCTGATGCGCGACCTCCGGAACCGCCTCTACGGGCACCTGCAGTCACTGTCGTTGCGCTTCTTCACCTCGACCCGGACGGGGGAGATCCAGTCCCGCCTCACCAACGACGTCGCCGGGGTGCAGGGTGTCGTGACCGACACCGCCTCCAGCATCCTTTCCAACACCGTGATCATCGTCTCCAGCTTCGTGGCGATGTGGGTGCTCTCCTGGAAGCTCACCGTCATGTCGCTCATCCTGGTGCCGCTGTTCGTCTTCTTCACGTGGAGGGTGGGCAAGTCGCGCCGTGTCCTTCAGTCGGTGGCCCAGCAGAGCCTTGCGGACCTGACGGCGATCACCGAGGAGACCCTGTCGGTGTCGGGCATCCTGCTGTCGAAGGTGTTCGGTCGTCAGCGCGACGAGATCAACCGCTTCACCTCGGAGAACCAGCGGCTCACCGACATCCAGCTCCGTCAACGGATGATCGGCCGGTACTTCTTCGCCCTGGTCGGCACGTTCTTTTCCATCACCCCGTTCATGGTGTACCTCGTCGCCGGCCTCGTGGGATTCCGTTCGGGTGGCAGCCACCTCACCGCCGGGGCGATCGTTGCCTTCACCACCCTGCAGGCCCGGCTCTTCTTCCCCATCGGCTCGATGCTGCAGATCTCGACAGACGTCCAGTCGTCGATGGCCCTCTTCGAGCGGATCTTCGAGTACATGGACCTCCCCGTGGAGATCGCCGACTCCCCGAACGCCCGGCGCCTCGCCCCCGAGGACGTCCGCGGCGAGGTGGCCTTCCGGGACGTCTGGTTCCGCTACGAGGACCCGCCACCCGAGGGGTCCCCCGTGTCGCCCATCCCCCCGGTGCCCGGCCCTGAGGAAACGTCAAGCGAGCCCGGACCCGGGCCTGTCGCGGACGGCCCCGCGGAGCGACCTCGGGAGTGGACCCTGGCGGGGGTCAACCTCGAGATCTCCCCGGGCCAGCTCGCGGCCCTCGTGGGACCGTCGGGGGCCGGCAAGACGACCACGACCTATCTCGTGCCGCGCCTCTACGACGTCCAGAAGGGGTCCGTCCAGGTCGACGGAGTCGACGTGCGGGACATCCAGCTCGAGTCGATCGGCGAGCTCATGGGGGTCGTG
>DASPZW010000173.1:0-5058 GCA_035636055.1 Actinomycetota bacterium | reverse complement strand
AGCCCCGGACCCCGCTGCGCCAGGCCGCCGCCCCCACCGCGACGCCGCCCCCACCGGCGCCGCCACCGGTGCTGACGCCGCTGCCGCCCGACCTCATCCCCATGGGAGCGGAAGGGACAGACGGCGAATCGCCCACCGAGGCCCTGGCGCTCCGGGGGCCTGCCGCCGTGCAGGTGGACCGCATGGAGGAGAGCCTGGGGGTGCCAACCGCGACATCGATCCGGACGGTGCCGGCCCGCCTGCTCGAGGTCAACCGGACGGTCCTCAACGCCTACCTCCAGCGCACCGGCGGGGGGAAGGTGAGCTTCACCCACCTGATCGGCTGGGCGGTGGCGAGAGCCCTGGCCGACGTGCCGGCCATGAACTCGGTCTACAAGGCCATCGACGGCAAGCCGCACATGCTGCGCAGCCCGCACGTCAACCTCGGCCTGGCCGTCGACGTGAGGAAGGCCGACGGGACCCGGGCCCTCATGGTGCCCAACATCCGGGGGGCCGAGTCCCTCGACTTCGCCGAGTTCTTCGCCGCCTACGAGGACCTGATCCGAAAGGTCACCGCCCGGAGCCTGCGCCCCGACGACTTCGCCGGGACGACGGTCACGATCACCAACCCCGGCACGATCGGCACCATGGCCTCGGTGCCGAGGCTCATGGCCGGGCAGGCCGCGATCATCGGGGTGGGCGCGATCGACTACCCGGCGGAGTTCGCAGGGGCGGACGAGGGTGCCCTGGCCGAGCTCGGTGTCGGCAAGGTGCTCACCCTCACCAGCACCTACGACCACCGGGTCATCCAGGGTGCCGAGAGCGGCGAGTTCCTGCGGCGCGTCCAGGGGTTCCTGGTGGGGGACAACGGGTTCTACGAGGACGTCTTCCGCAGCATGGGGGCGCCCTACGTGCCGGTGGCGTGGCGCCGCGACGTCAACCCCCCCGCCGATTCGCTGGAGGCCCGCGCCAAGCACGGCCGGGTGCGGTCGCTCATCAACATGTACCGGGTCCGGGGTCACCTCATGGCCGACCTCGACCCCCTCGCCGCCAAGCCTCCCGAGATGCACCCCGAGCTCGACCCCGCCACGTACGGGTTCACCATCTGGGACCTGGACCGGCGGTTCCTCGCGGCCGGCCTGGCCGGGAAGGATGAGCTCACGCTCAACGAGATCCTGACCATCCTGCTCGACGCCTACTGCCGGCGCTCCAGCCCCGAGTACATGCACACGCAGGAGCCGGCCCAGAAGCAGTGGATCCAGGAACACGTCGAAGGAGTCAACCCGGTCCCCGACCCCGGCGACATGCGCCACATCCTCGAGGAGCTCTCCGAGGCCGAGGCCTTCGAGCGCTTCATGCACACGAAGTACGTGGGCCACAAGCGCTTCTCGCTCGAGGGGGCGGAGTCGCTGATCCCGATGCTCGACGCCATCCTCGACGACGCCGCCGACGCCGGGCTGACCGAGAGCGTCATCGGCATGAGCCACCGGGGCCGCCTGAACGTCCTCGCCAACATCGTCGGGAAGAGCTACGGCCAGATCTTCCGTGAGTTCGAGGGCGACATCGACCCGGCTGCGGCCCACGGCTCCGGGGACGTCCAATACCACACCGGTGCGGCCGGCGAGCACGCTTCCCGGGGGGGAAACCGCATCGGCGTCACAGTGGCCCCCAACCCCAGCCATCTCGAGTCGGTCGACCCCGTCGTCGAGGGGATGGTGCGGGCCAAGCTCGACCTTCTCGACCGCGTGCGGGAGGCGCCCGTGCTGCCGCTGCTCATCCACGGGGACGCCGCCTTCGCCGGGCAGGGCGTCGTCGCCGAGACGCTGGCGCTGTCCAAGCTCAAGGGGTACTGGACCGGCGGGACCGTCCACATCATCGTCAACAACCAACTGGGCTTCACCACCGGGCCGACCTTCGGGCGCTCCAGCCAGTACGCCAGCGACGTGGCGAAGATGATCCAGGCACCCGTGTTCCATGTGAACGGCGACGACCCCGAGGCGTGTGTCCGCATGGCTCGCCTCGCCTTCGACTATCGCCAGACCTTCCACCGTGACGTCGTCATCGACATGTGGTGCTACCGGCGCTGGGGCCACAACGAGGCAGACGACCCCGCCTTCACCCAGCCCCTCATGTACCGGGCGATCGAGGCCCGCCGCTCCGTGCGCAAGCTCTACACCGAGTCGCTCGTCAACCGCGGGGACCTCAGCCTCTCGGAGGCCGAGCAGTTCCTCGAGGGCTTCCACAGCCGGCTCCAGCAGGCATTCGACGAGACCCGGGGGGCCCAGACGCCGCCCAAGATCGAGTGGCGGCGCCCGGCGCCCCTGTCGCCCGTGCCCGTGCCGACCGGCGTCGGGCGCGAGGTGCTGGACCGGGTGCTGGCGGCGCTCGTCAGCCTGCCGCCGGCCTTCGACCTGCACCCGAAGCTGGGCAAGTGGCTGGAGACCCGCCGCCTCGCGCTGGCCGACAACGCCGTCGACTGGTCGCTTGCCGAGGCGCTGGCCTTCGGGTCGCTGCTGGTCGAGGGACGCACCGTGCGCCTCGCCGGCCAGGACACGCGCCGGGGGACGTTCAGCCAGCGCCACGCCGTGCTCGTCGACCAGACGACCGCCGCCGAGCACGTACCGCTCCTCACCCTCGCCGGCGGCTTCGACGGCGGGCAGCCCGACAGCCCGGCTCGCCTCTTCGTCTACGACAGCCCCCTGTCGGAGATGGCGGCCCTGGGCTTCGAGTACGGCTATGCCGTGGCCAACCCCAAGGCCCTCGTCGCCTGGGAGGCCCAGTTCGGCGACTTCGCCGACGGGGCACAGGTGCTCATCGACACCTACCTGTCGTCCGCCGAGGACAAGTGGGGTCAGGGCAGCGGGCTTGTCCTGCTCCTGCCGCACGGCTACGAGGGCCAGGGGCCGGACCACTCCAGCGCCCGGCTAGAACGCTTCCTCCAGCTTGCGGCCGAGGACAACATGCAGGTCGTCGTCCCGTCGACGCCCGCCCAGTACTTCCACCTCCTGCGCCGCCAGGCCCTCCGGTCGCAAGGCAAGCCGCTCGTGGTGATGACGCCGAAGTCGTTGCTGCGGCTCGGGACGGCCCGATCGAAGGCCGACGAGTTCACGGGCGGCTCGTTCGCCGAGGTCGTCGGCGACCCAGCCCCGCCCGCCGGGGGCGCCAACCGCCTCATCTTCACCCAGGGCAAGATGTTCTACGACGTGGAGAAAGCCCGGGACGAGCGCAAGGCCCCCGTGGCCATCGTTCGTATCGAGCAGCTCTACCCCTTCCCGGCCGAGGCCGCCCGCCGGCAACTCGAGACCTATGCGGGCGCCGAGCCGGTGTGGGTCCAGGAGGAGCCGGCGAACATGGGGGCCTGGCGGTTCCTGCAGTGCACCGTCAAGGACCGCCTCGGCGTGGACCTGACCTGCGTGGCCCGTGAGGAGAGCGCCAGCCCCGCCACCGGGAGCCTCCAGGTCCACACCCGGGAGCAGGCGGCGCTGATCGACCGGGCGCTGGGGGCCTAGGGGGCTTCAGGGGGGAGTAGCAGCCCCCGGAGCGGAGCGGAGGGGATGAGCTGCGAATCCCCCTGGCTCGTGGGACGCTCCGAAGGAGCGGGCCACGAGAGGAAAGCCACGAGAGGAAAGCTAGGGGGCGACGCCGAGGCGCCCCGCGATGCCGGTCGCCCGGTTGTTGATCCAGCTCGCCTGGTCCGGGTCGCACACCCGGACGTGCGCCGCCACCTCGCGGCCCACGGTGACGAGGCCCGGCGTGTCTGTGCTGCCCTCGAAGGTGAGGGGGCCGTCGAACGGCGCCGCCTCGATCATGGTGAGGACGGTGCCGGGGCGGATGCCGATCTGGTCGAGGTAGGCGAGCAGTTCCTCGGAGATCTCCGAGATCTGGGCGACCGCAGCCTTCTCGCCCGCCCGGAGGGCCTCGAGGGGCCGCAGTTCCCTGCGGTCGACGGGGCAGATGGGGTGGCCGTGGGGGCAGTACTCGGGATAGCCGAGGGCGGCGGCCAGGTGCTCCTCCACCCGGCTCGAGATGGCGTGCTCCAGGCGGTGTGCCTCCCGGTGCACCTCGTGCCAGGGCATGCCGAGCACGTCGGTCAGGAGGCGCTCGACGAGGCGGTGACGGCGCAGCACCATGTGGGCGAGCGGTCGCCCGTGGGCGGTGAGGTGGATGGCCCCGTCCTTCTCCCGCTCGAGGTAGTTCTCTTCTGCCAACCGCTTCAGCATCTCGCTGGCGGACGGGAGCGACACGCCGAGGGTCTGGGCAAGGACCGTGGCCGTACAGCGCTGGCCGCCCTCCTCGAGGCGCTTGATCTGCTGGAGATAGTCCTCGACCCCTCGCACCCCTCCATGATAGGGCCCGCCGGTTGCCGGCCGGTGGGCGACCCTTCGGCAGGCGGCTGGTAATGTTGAGAGGGAAGCTCGAATGTGGCTTCGCCGCCGACATGGGGGACATATGACGGAAGCGCCACGAAGGACCGTTGACCGGATCTTCGATCCCACCTACGTCGAGAACCTCACGACCGTTCCGATCGAAGAACTGCGCAAGAAGAAGTCCGAGTGCGAGGCCCTGGAGGCCGAGGTGTCCTACGCCCGCCGCCTCATCCAGGGCAAGCTCGACATCCTGCGCCACGGCGTCGAGCGCGTGGCCGGGGGCGACAAGTTGGAGGTCAACGAGATGGTCGAGGACCTCCCCGGCATCCTCGCCGAGGGTGTGGGCGGCTCCGGCTCACGGCTCACCAGGATCATGGCACCGGCCAACACCGAGACGCAGCGCCGGGAGGTGGAGCGGCTGGCATCGTCGGCCGACCTCACCCGGCTGGAGGAGCTTTCTCCCGCAGAGCTCCAGGAGAGCGTGGAGAACCTGAGCGAGGCCGAGAAGGAGGCGTCGCAGCGCCGCCGCAGGATTCAGATCGTGATGGACCAGGTCACCGCCGAGATGATCCGGCGCTACCGCGAGGGCTCCGAAGACCCCACCGCCCTGCTGTCGAACTAGAGGCTCGCACCCGGCGCCGGCGCCAAGCCAGCGGGAGTTGGCAGTAGGGCAGGACGGCGGGACCCGAACCTGGCGTCAGTCGCCGCTGCC
>DASPZW010000172.1:0-3605 GCA_035636055.1 Actinomycetota bacterium | reverse complement strand
CATCGCGCAGGACCGCCTCCTTGGCCGCCCCGTCGCCCTGAAGATCCTGCACCCCGAGCTCGCCCGGGACCGAGCCTTCATCGAGCGCTTCCGCCGGGAGGCCCAGTCGGCAGCCAGCCTCAACGACCCCCGGATCGTCGCCATCTACGACTGGGGCTCCGACGGCGGTACCTACTACCTCGTCATGGAGTTCGTCGAAGGAAAGTCGCTCAAGGAGGTGATCCAGAGCGACGGGCCGCTCACGCCGGAGCGGGCCGAGGAGATCGCCGTCGAGGTGTGTTCCGCCCTCTACTACGCCCACCGCCACGGCATCGTCCACCGGGACGTGAAGCCCGCCAACATCATGATCAACGGCGAGGGCAAGACCAAGGTCATGGACTTCGGCATCGCCCGGGCCATCACCGACTCGGGGGCGACGGTCACCCAGACCGGCACGGTGCTCGGCACGGCCAACTACCTCTCGCCCGAGCAGGCGCAGGCGATGCCCGTCGATGCCCGCTCCGACGTCTACTCGGTGGGGGTCGTCCTGTACGAGATGCTGACCGGCACCGTCCCGTTCAAGGCGGACACCGCGGTGGCGATCGCATACAAGCACGTCCGGGAGGCCCCGAAGCCACCCAGCCACCTCATCGCCCAGATCCCTCCGGAGCTCGACGCCGTCGTCCTGAAGGCCCTCGCGAAGAACCCCGACAACCGCTACCAGTCGGCGGACGAGATGCGCCTCGACCTCCAGCGCCTCCTCGCCGGCCAGGCAGTCGAAGCGACGCCCGTGCTGCCCACCGACCAGACGGTCGCCATGGCGCCCGCCGGGCCGCCGCGGGAGGCCACGACGGTGATCCCGGCCATCGGCCCCCCCCAAGGGGTGCCGCCGGCGCGCCGGGGGCTCGCGCTCGGCCTGGTCCTCCTCCTGATCGCCGCCATCCTCGTGGGCGGCGGGGCGATCGCGTACTACGTGATCTCGGGCGGCACCGCGTCGGTCACCGTGCCAAACGTTACGGGTCAGCCGCTCGCCCAGGCCCAGGCCATGCTCAGCCAGCATCAGCTCAAGGGCGTGAGCGACACCGTGAAGTTCGACGACACCGTGGCGTCCGGCTCGGTCATCAGCCAGAATCCGCCCGACGGCAACAAGGTCAAGCCGAACTCGACGGTGCTGCTCACCGTCAGCAGCGGCGCCCAGAAGGGCCCGGTCCCCGATGTCTCGAACAAGTCCCTCAACGACGCCAAGACGGCGATCACGAAGGCGGGCTTCATGGTCGGCAACGTCAACTCGGAGTTCTCGGCGACCGTTCCCCAGGGGCAGGTGACCCGCACGCAGCCGCAGGCCAACACCGTGACCCAGCGGGGGGCCCCGATCGACATCTACCAGAGCGGGGGCAAGCAGCCGGCCACGCTCACGGACGTGACCGGCTTCGACCAGGCCCACGCCACGCAGGTGCTGCGCGACGAGAACTTCGCCGCGGTGCCGGTGTCCGGAACCTGCGACCCCGCCAAGACCCCGAACAGCGTCCTCTCGCAGAACCCGCAGGGGGGCCAGCAGGTCCCGACGGGCTCCAGCGTGACGATCACGGTCAACCCTGCGAAGCAGGTCCCGGACGTGACGCAGCGCCAGCAGGCCGATGCCACCAGCGCCCTCCAGCAGGCCGGCTTCACCGTGAAGTCCCAGACCCAGACCCAGCTGCTCGGGACCCCCGGGCTCGTCGTCGACCAGTCCCCGAAGGGAGGGCAGGGCGCCTGCCCCGGCGACACGGTGCTGATCACCGTGTCGCAGAGCATCGGCACGTCACCGTCGACGTCGGCCTCGCCATCCTCGACGCCGACCTCCACCGCCAACCCGCCCTAATCCTTTTTGTGTGCTGATGGCTCATAATGGAGCCTATTCACACAAAGAAAGGTGCTGGGTCCTTTTCCCCTGCTACGGGCGCTCCCAGGGCTAGGGCCTGGCTGCGGCCAGGAAGTTCACGATCATGTCCATGCCCGAGGCCGTCAGGACCGACTCGGGGTGGAACTGGACGCCCTCGACGGCCACCTCCCGGTGGCGGACCCCCATGATCACGCCGTCCGCGGTCTGGGCCGTCACTTCCAGCTCGGCAGGGAGCCCGGCGGGGTCGATCACGAGCGAGTGGTAGCGGGTCGTCTCGACGGGGCTCGGCAGTCCGGCGAAGACGCCGGTCCCCTCGTGGAACACCTCGGAGGTCTTCCCGTGCATCACCCGCCCCGCCCGGACGACGGTACCGCCGAAGGCGATGCCGATGGCCTGGTGACCGAGGCACACACCGAGGACGGGGATCCTGCCGGCGAAGTGGCGGATCGCCGCCACCGAGCATCCGGCGTCCTCCGGCCGGCCCGGTCCGGGGGAGACCACGAGCGCATCCGGGGCCTGCGCCTCCAGCTCCTCGAGGCCGGCGTCGTTGCGCAGCACGACCGGGTCCCCCCCCGATGCCCCCAGGTACTGGGCGATGTTGTAGACGAAGGAGTCGAAGTTGTCGATCAGCAGCACCCGGGGCCCGCTCACCTGGGCAAGTCTAGAGCTACTAGAAGTTCGTCGGCAGGATGTGCGGGATCACGCGCTCGAAGAGGAAGAACAGCACCACGAGGCCCACGGCGACGCCACCCACCACCACGAGGACCTTGAGTGGCGCCCTCATGCCGGCGCCTGCTTCGTCCAGGCGTTCTGCAGCGTGGCGACCACGATCAGGCGCTGGGAGGCCGAGTAACGGGGGTTGCAGGTGGTGAGGGTCAGCCGGTCGTCTGGCGTGTTCGAGATCACCTCGACGGCGGTCGGAGCGACGATCTTGTTCTCCGTCACGAGGTAGACGGCCTTGCTACCGTCCCGGTTGGTGAGGGTGATGCTGTCGCCGATGCCGAGCTCGTTCAGGTTGTAGAAGGGGTGGAGGTAGGTGGTCCGGTGGCCCGAGATGACCACGTTGCCGGGCTCGCCCGGCAGGGGAGTGCCGGGGTAGTGGCCAGGGCCGAGCTTGAGGTCCTCCACGCTGACGCCCTCGACGACGACCATGCTGAGGTTGATCTTCGGGATCTCGAGGAGGGCGATGCCCGTACCCAGGTTCGGCTTGGCTGGGGCGGGGGCCGTCACGACCGTGCCAGTCGTTCCGGCAGTCGGGCTCGGCGTCGCCTGCGCGGCGTGGACCCCGACGAAGAACTTCTGCTTGAGGTCGGTCTGGTGGCGGCTCGTGATAAAGCCGGTTCCCCAGAGCTGGTAGGCGAGGAAGAGGAGGATCAAGGTCCCGGTGCCGATCAGCACCCTGCCGGTCCAGCGCAGCACCTTGCCACCAGTGATGCCCATATGCATCCCACAGTACAATGCGGCGGGTACGCCCCAGGAGAGGATCCCTGTGCCGGTCTCCAAGTCGAAGCGCCGCCGCTACCAGCCGCCGCCGAAGCGCAAGCCGGCCCCGTCGCCGGCCTGGGTGCCCGTCCTGTTCTTCGGCCTCCTCGCCCTCGGGTTCGCGGTGATCCTGTCCCGCTACGTCCTGTCGGGCTCTGTGCACTTCTTCGACAAGGACTACATGATCTGGGTGGGCCTCATCCTGATCGCCGTCGCGTTCGGCGTCGCGACGCAGTGGCACTGAGGGAGCGGCCTAGACCTC
>DASPZW010000171.1:0-2415 GCA_035636055.1 Actinomycetota bacterium | reverse complement strand
CGGGTCGCCGATGAGCCCCGCCGCGTAGGACACGATCGGGCACGCCTCCCCCAGGAGGGAGCTGCGGTGCACGTCGTGGTGGCGGGTGCCGGCACCGATGCGGACGTGGTCACCCCCGTCCTCGATGTAGGAGAGGGACGCGATGCGGCCGATGTCGACGAGGGCCGAGGGCCGGGCGAATCGCAGTTTCATCATGGGGATGAGGGAGTGGCCGCCGGCGAGCAGCTTCGCATCCGGCCCGAAGCCGGCCAGCAGTGAGAGCGCGTGGTCGACCGAGTCGGCGACCTCGTAGGTGAACTCCGCGGGAATCATGCCCCACCTCCGTTCCGGCCCGTAGCGTTGCGGATGGCCTGCCACACCCGCTGCGGGGAGACCGGCATCTGCAGGTCTGTGACCCCCAGCGGGGCAAGGGCGTCAGCGACGGCGTTGAGGACCGCCGGTGGGGCGGCGATCGTTCCCGCCTCGCCGATGCCCTTCACCCCCATCGAGTTCGTCGAGGACGGGGTGACGGTTCGATCCAGGATCGCCGACGGGATCTCCATGGCCGACGGCACGAGGTAGTTCATCATCGAGCCGGTCAGCAGGATGCCGTTGCCGTCGTAGATGGCCTCCTCGTACATCGCCTCGGCGATGCCCTGGGCGATGCCACCTTGGACCTGCCCGTCGACGATCATGGGGTTGATCACCGTCCCGCAGTCGTCGACGGCGACGTATGTGAGGAAGTCCACCTTGCCGGTCTGTGTGTCCACCTCGACCGCGCAGACGTGGGCCCCCGAGGGGTAGGTGAAGTTGGGCGGGTCGAACGTGGCGGTTGCCTCCAGGTTGGGCTCGAGGCCGGGCGGCAGGTTGTGGGCCTGCCAGGAGGAGAAGGCGAGCTGTGGGATGGTCCGGGCCCGCTCGGAGGCGCCCTTGACACTGAACCGGCCGGACTCGTAGTCGAGGTCCGCTTCCGCGACCTCCAACTCGTGGGCCGCGAGTTTGCGAGCCTTGTCGACCACCTTATCGGTCGCCATCTTGAGCGCGACGCCACCGACGGCCAGGCTGCGGCTCCCGTAGGTGTCGAAGCCGAGCGGGGAGACCGCCGTGTCGCCGTGGAACACCTCGACGTCGTCGAAGTTGACACCCAGGCCGTCGGCGACGATCTGCGACCAGGTCGTCTCGTGGCCCTGCCCGTGGGGCGAGGTCCCGGTGAAGACCTCCACCTTGCCGGTCGGCAGGACCCGCACGCTCGCCGAGTCCCAACCGCCGCCAGCGTAGCGGATGGCCCCCAGCAGGGACGACGGCGCCCAGCCGCAGTTCTCGATGTAGGTCGAGATGCCAATGCCAATTCTCTTCGGGTCGTTTGCCTCGACGCGGGCGGCCTGCTCCTTGCGGAGCTGGTCGTAGCCCACCGTTTCGAGGGCCCGGTCGAGGGTGCCCTCGTAGTTGCCCGAGTCGGCCTGCAGGCCCGACAGCAGTGCCGTCGGCTCCAGGAACGGCGGGATGAAGTTCATCCGGCGCAACTCCGCCGGGTCCTTGCCCAGCCGGCGGGCCAGGGAGTCCATCGCCCGCTCGATCGCATAGGTGGCCTCGGGCCGGCCGGCCCCGCGGTAGGCGTCGGTCGGCGTCTGGTTCGTGAAGACGCCGGTGTACTCGAACGAGTAGGCGTCCGCCCGGTAGCACCCGCAGTAGAGCCAGGCGCCGAGCATCGGGATGCCGGGGGCGATGAGCTGGAAGTAGGCCCCCATGTCGGCGAGGAGCTTCACGCGGATGCCGAGCAGTTTGCCGTCGTCGGTCGCCGCCAGTTCGATGTCCTGCAGCACGCCCCGGCCCTGGATGGTGGCGAGGTAGTTCTCCGACCGCTCTTCGATCCACTTGACCGGGCGGCGGAGCCGCCGGGCGACCACCAGGCAGAGAGCTTCCTCGGCGTAGATGTCGAGCTTGGAGCCGAACCCGCCGCCGACCTCCGGTGCCACCACGCGCAGCTTCGACTCGGAGATGCCCGTCACCATCGCAAACAGCACCTTGGCGACGTGCGGGATCTGGGTGGCCGACCACATGGTGAAGTCGCCGTTGGCGAGCCCGGGCTGCACCAGCACGCCGCGCGGCTCCATGGCGTTGGCGATCAGGCGGGGGTGCCAGTAGCGCTCCTTGACGACGACCGGCGCCGTCGCGAAGGTGCCGTCGACGTCGCCGACGCCGCCGTGGGACCACGTGAAGCTCTTGTTGGTGCCGAGGTCGTCGTGGACCAGGGGCGCCCCGTCGGCGAGCGCTGCCTCCACGTCCGTGACCGCGGGGAGAGGCTCGTAGTCCACCTGCACCACTTCGGCCGCGTCCTGTGCCTGCTCCCGGCTCTCGGCGATCACCACGGCGACGGCGTCGCCCATGTAGCGGACCTTGTCCGTGGCGAGGGGCCAGTGGGGCGGCATCTTGATG
>DASPZW010000170.1:0-7744 GCA_035636055.1 Actinomycetota bacterium | reverse complement strand
GACTGGGCGACGTAGTGCACGGCGGTGTGGACTCGCCAGACGTTCCAGGCCTGGCCCGCGGCGCTCACCGTCTCGAGTCCGGTCACGGTGAGCTGGAGGCTCCCTGTGCACTGGGCCCCGGACCACGACTGGGTGGGGAGGGTGGTGGCCTGCAACGGGATCGGCAGGATCTCCGGCGCCGGCGCGTACGTGCAGTCGTAGCTGGCGAGGCCCAGGAACGTGAGGTTCGAGAAGGTGAGCAGGACCTTGGAGGGCTGGAAGAGCCACTTCGTCGTGGTTTGCGCCTGGTCCTGGGACGACGTGCCCCTGGACACGACCTCCGTGCCACCGGCCCGGGGGGTGGCTGCGGAGAAGTTGGTGCTGAGCGTGGCGCCGGACGGGTAGCTCTGCGGGAGGCCGAGCAGCGGGCTCTGGGTCGTGCCGGACAGGTCGTAGACGTAGGTGCCCAGCTTCGGCAGGGAGACCGCCGCGCCGGCGGGGGTCGCGGGCGGTCGCAGCGGCGCCGGGGGGGCCGTCGGGACGGCGGCCGGCTTGGAGTTGGTGGGCGTGGGCGACGACCTCCGGGTGGGGGCCGGCGCCACGCTCGCCGTGACCGTGGGCGGGGCGGTCACGGTCTCCGTCGGGCTGGCCGCCTGGGTTGGGACCACCGGCTTCGCCGTCGCCGGGCTGGGCTTGTGGCTGCACGCCCCGGCCAGGAGGCCGAGCCCGAGGAGGAGGCACAGCCCGCGGCTGAGTCTGGGAGCGATCATGAAGTCTCCCGATTTTACCCGGCTTGCGTACAACACTCGTTGAGGCGCCATCTCCTCCTCCGGACGGCGGCCCACAGGTGGGCCTCGGCCGGGTTGGCATCGGGGTTGACGACCCGCCCGATCACGACGACGGCGACCACCGTCGCCCCGGCGAGGCGCAGGGCGGACACGGCGCTCTGGACGCTGGCGCCGGTGGTGAAGGTGTCGTCCACCACCACCAACTCCAGGCCGGCGACGTCCCGTACGACCCTGAAGGCGCGGTCCGAGGCTGCGTTGTGAGCGGGCCGCGTGGCCGTACGGAGGGTCCGGACGTACCGGCGCCGCAGCCAGCGGGACCGCCGGACGACCCGCTCCAGGGGATGACGCTGGGCGCGCCGGCGCGTCGCCGGCACGACGGTGATGCGCCACGCCGGCGAGGCCCCCGGGGCGATGCAGCCCAGATGCCGCCGGAGGAAGCCGCACAGCAGCCGCCCGAGCCCGCGCCCCAGCCGACGGCGTAGCCGCGGGTCCCGCCCGTCCTTGTACCGGCGCAGGGCGTACCAGAGGTTGTCCCCGGTTCGGTACAGCGAGATGGGAACGACGGTGGCCGCCGGCAGCGTCACCTGCGCCGCCGTCCGGAAGCAGGCGAGGCACCTGGTCCTCCCCGGCCGAGCCGAGGCATGGCAGACCTCGCACACCCCGTCCCCGGCCGGCGGGACCCAGGTACACGCCGCCGCCGTGGCATCCGGCCCCCAAAGCATCTCCCGCCATGTCATGATGCTTCTAGCATGGCAGATATACATAGTGATGCTCGAAAGCTGGCTCTCACTCAGTACGGACTGCTCACGCCTGCGCAGGCGGAAACCGCCGGTTGGTCCAGGAAGGGCCTTCGCAGCGCCTGGGAGCGATTCCTGCCCGGCGTGTACCGGACGCCCGAGGTGGAGCCCTGCTGGCGCCAGTCCGCCATGGGACTCTGCCTCTGGGGAGGCGGCACGACGGCGGCCTCGCACACAACCGCCGCATGCCTCCTTCAACTGAAGGGCTTCCCGGAAGGCGAATTCCACGTGGTGTCGACAAAGCGCGACCAACGCCTCCCCGCCTGGGCACATGTGCACCGGGTGAACCAGGTGTGCCCCGGTACTGGGCGCATCGAGGCCATCCGGGTCACGCCCCCCTGGATCACGCTCCTTGACGTGTGCCACCTCGTCGGCCTGGACCACGCGGGGCGCACGCTTGACAATGCCCTGCTGCGGCGCCTGGTCAGCCTGCCCCAGATGGCATGGGCGCTCGAGAGCTTCGGCGGTCCGGGTCACTCCGGTACCGCCACGATGCGAGCATTGCTGCGAGAGCGCGGAGCCCTCGGATCGCGGTACGTTCCCCCGGAGAGCGACCTGGAGGAGTACCTGTACAAACTCGTGGCATCAGCCCGGGATCTCCCGGAGCCCGTCCGCCAGTACCGGATGTGGGATGGCACGCAGTGGCGCCGGTTTGACCTCGCGTGGCCGCGGCGGCGGTTGGCTGTCGAGGTGGACGGGTGGGAGGCTCACGGCTCCCGGGAAGCCTTCCAGGACGACCGAACCCGCGACGCCCGCATGCTTGCGTTGGGTTGGGTGACTCTGCGCTTCACTTGGCACGACGTCGTCGACCGTCCGGAATGGGTCTTGGGAATCATCCGGGCAACTCTGCTCCAAAACGCCCGATAATGGTCACTTTTGGAGCAGAGTTGCTGTCCGATTTAGCCGCGGAGTACGAAGAGCGGGGGGAGGATCCGGCCCCCGTCTACCGGGAGTTGGGCGCCAGAGGGCTCGCCGGGCTCCCGTTCGATCCCGCCTACGGCGGTGGGGGGCGGCCGTACCGGGAGTACCTCGACCTCGTCGAGGAGCTCGCCCGGTCCTGGGTGGCCCTCGCCGTGGGGCTCGGCGTCCACACCCTGGCCTGCGACGCCGTCCAGCGCTTCGGCCACGACGACCTGCGGGCCGAGTTGCTGCCCGCCATGCTGGCGGGGGAGCGGTTCGGGGCCTACGCCCTGACCGAGTCGTCGTCGGGGTCCGATGCCGCGAGCCTGCGCACCCGCGCGGTCCGGGTCCCGGACGGCTATGCCATCACCGGGCGCAAGCAGTTCTGCACCCGGGGCGGCGAGGCCGACCACCTTCTCCTGATGGCCCGCACCGGCGCCGAGGGGCCGAACGGCGTCACGGCCTTCGTCGTCGACAAGGACGCGCCGGGGTTCCGGCCGAGCCGGACCGAGCGGAAGATGGCCTGGCGGTCGTCGCCTACCTGGGAGCTGGTCTTCGAGGACTGCGTCGTGCCCGAGCACCGGCGGCTCGGCGACGAGGGGCAGGGCTTCGCCATCGCCATGGCCGCCCTGGACGCCGGGCGCCTCGGCATCGCGGCCTGCGCGGTGGGGCTGGCCCAAGCGGCGCTGGACGGAGTCCTGGCGGCCCGGGACGAGGGAGACGACGAGGCTCCGGGGCAGGGCACGCTGTTCATGCTGGCCGACATGGCGATCGGCGTCGAGGCGGGACGAGTGCTGTACCAGCACGCGGCAAGCCTCAAGGACTCGGGTGCCCGCTACTCGACGCAGGCCTCGATGGCGAAGTTGTTCTGCTCCGACATGGCGATGCGGGTCTCGACCGACGCGATGCAGATCACCGGGGACGGCGTCGGCGGTCGGTTCTTCCGGGAATCAAAAGCCCTGCAAATCGTTGAAGGGACCAATCAGATCCAGCGCATGCTGATCGGACGCATGGTGGCGGGCTGAGGCTCACCTGGGAAAGCCGTTGCATAGGTCTGGCGAAGGTGCATAATCACGCTTCCGCCCAGGGGTACAGGGGAAGGAATCATGAGCGAGATCTTTGAAGAACCAGAGCCGGACGAAGAAGAAGACGACGAAGAGCTGGAGGACGGCGAGGAGGAAGAGGACCTTGTCGAGCCCTCGGCTATCGGAGAAGCCAGCCTCGAGGAGATCCTCTCCAAGCGTGGTGACGTCGCCGAGATCGAGGAGGAGGAGGACGCTCTCCTCGACCTCACGCCGGACGAGCGGATGGAGTCGCTGTCCATCCGCCCGGTACCGAAGCAGGCCAACGAGTTCGTGTGCACCAACTGCCACCTCGTGAAGCACCAGAGCCAGCTCGCGGACCCAGCCAAACAGCTCTGCCGCGACTGCGTCTGAACCGACGTAGCCACAAGGTCCTCGCGAGGGCCCTGGCTGGGTTGCCCGGGGCGGTGGCGGCGGGCGGGGTCAGCGGTGTGGCGACGGCCCTCGCCTTCCCGCCGTACGACGCCGGGCCGCTGGCGTTCTTCTCGCTGATCCCCCTCGCCCTGGTGTTCCGGGCGGGCCGGGGGGCCGGAGGAGCCCGGCGGGTCGCCGCGGCGTCGGCCGTCTTCGGGCTGGTCTTCTTCGGGTTGCTCTTTCCGTGGATCCACCTGTTCGGGGCGGCCGCCTACGTGCTCCTCGTGGCGCTTGAGGCGGCGTTCGTGGTCGTGTTCCTGCTCGCGGGGCTGCTGATCCACCGGCGGCTGCCCGCCGCGCTCGGCCCGCTTGTGTTCGGCACCGCCTTCCTGGCCGGGGAGTTCCTCCGGTCGCACGGCCCCCTCGGCGGGTTCCCGTGGGGCGGCCTCGGGTACTCGCAGCACAACGACGCCGCCATCCTGCGCCTCGCCGCCTACACGGGCGTCTGGGGCATCAGCCTGCTGATCGCCACGGTCAACGCCCTCCTGGCCGAGGTCGCCGTCCTGCTGCGGCCTCTAGCGGCCTTGGCAAGGGGACTGACTCCCGCGGGGGTCCTCGGCCGGCTGGGCATCGCCGCGGCGCTCGTGCTCCTTCCGGGACTCCTGCCGGTGAGCTCCCCGTCGGGGGCACCGGTGACGCTGGGGCTCGTCCAGCGGCCCCCGCCGCAGAAGGGCGCGCCGGACGCCCCCGGGCAGCAGTCCCTCGCCAGCGAGGTGGCCCTGACCAGCGGCCTCGTGGGGCGCCACGTCGACCTCGTCGTCTGGCCGGAGAGCTCCTTCGACCGCGACCCCCTCACGGCAAGCGACCTCGCCGGCCCGCTGCTGGCGTCGATCCGGGCCACGGGAGCCTCGTTCGTGGTCGGGGCGACGGTCGACGCGCCGGGACCCAAGTTTCGCAACGAGAGCATGTTCTTCCTCCCCGACGGAACCCTCGCCGCCCGGTACGTGAAGATACACCTGGTGCCCTTCGGGGAATACGTCCCGGCGAGGCGCCTTTTGGCCGGATGGATCCACGAACTCGACAAAGTCCCCGCGGATGGCATCGCGGGAACCTCGCCCACCGTATTCTCGTTGCCGCATGGAGATTTCGGCTCGGTGATCTGCTACGAAACCGCCTACCCCGAGCTGGTGGGAGCCTTCGTTGCCAAGGGAGCGCGCATGATCGTGGTGTCGACCAACAACGCCTCGTACAAGCGGACGGCCGCCAGTGCCCAGATGGTGGCCCTCGGCCAGCTGCGCGCCGCCGAGCAGCGGATGTGGGTGGCGCAGGCCGCCCTGACCGGCATCTCCGCGGTCATCGCCCCGAACGGGCAGGTCACGGAGCGCACCGGCCTGTTCGACACCGCGGTGCTGACGCCGACGGTGCGCTTCGCGAGGGGCACGACGGTCTACGGCCGCTACGGCGACTGGCTCCCGGCAGCCCTCCTCGTCGGGGGGGCCGGGGCGGCGCTGGCCGGCCTGCGACGACCCAAGGCAGCCCCCAAGGGAGCACCCAAGGGAGCCGCCGGTGCCCCCTGAGGCCGGCCGCGGCGGCTGGGCCGGCGCCCTCGTGGTGATCCCGACCTACAACGAGGGAGACAACATCGAGGCCATCCTGAAGGCGGTGGCCACGTCGGTGCCGGAGGCCTCGGTGCTGGTCGTCGACGACGGGTCGCCCGACGGCACCGGCGAGTTGGTGGAGAAGGCCGCCGTGGACGACCCCCATGTCCACCTGCTGCGCGGGGCCGGAAAGCAGGGTCTCGGCCGTGCCTACGTCAGCGGCTTCGGCTGGGGGCTGGAGCACGGCTACGATCTCTTCGTCGAGATGGACGCCGACTTCTCGCACGATCCCGCGGCCATCCCGGACCTGCTGGGAGCGGCGGGGACGGCAGATGTCGTCGTCGGCTCCCGGTACGTCCGGGGCGGGGGGGTGGTGGGGTGGTCCAAGGGGCGCCACCTGCTGTCCCGGGCGGGCAACGTCTATGCCCGCGTCGTCCTCGGCTTCGGGGTGAAGGACGCCACCGGCGGTTTCCGCTGCTACCGGCGTGCGGTCCTGGAGGCCATCGACCTGGCCGGCGTCCGCTCCAACGGCTACGCCTTCCAGATCGACATGACCTACCGCGCCTGGAAGCTCGGGTTCGGCATCGCCGAGGTCCCCATCACCTTCCGGGAGCGGGAGCTCGGCACCTCGAAGATGTCCCGCTCCATCGTGAGCGAAGCCCTCGTCGCAGTCGGGATGTGGGGCCTGCGGGACCTCGTCCGGGGGCGCCGCAGGCGCGGCACCCGCCCCTGACTCACTGCACCACCACCATCCCGAGCATCTGGGGATGTATGAAGCACTTGTACGTGAACGTACCTGCCTTGTCGAACGTGTGGGCGTAGGTCTTGCCGTTGGCAAGCCCGGTCTTCGGTGACGTGAAGCTGCCGTCGTCGGCGGTGGCGGTGTGGGGGTTGGCGTCCTGGAAGACCCATTCGACAGTTTCCCCCACCTTGACCGTCGCGGTCGGCGGGGTGAACGCCCCGATGGTGGCGGCGTCGCTGACGATGGTCACCTTCGCAGCAGGGGCAGGGGTCGAGGAAGCGGAAGCGGGGGCCGGCGTTGGCGCCGTTGACGTCTTCGACGAGCAGGCCGAGAAGACCGCCAGGGCTAGGGCGATGCCGATAGCCGGGAGCCGGTGGTGCATGCCGCGTTTCATGGGGAGATCACCTCTGAGAGTTGGGAGCTACCGGGGTGGCGCCCCCGGCCGGCACATCGTGTGCGCCGGCCGGGGGAAGAGCCACAGGTCCATGGTGCTGCGCTTCGTTGCCTAGCTGAACTTCGCAGGGAGCTTGGCCACGACCGCCTTGGCGAGCGGGTCACCAATCTTCTGCATGTGCTGGGCGGCCATCCGGTCGGCGTTGGCGGCGTCGGGCTGCTTGCCCGCTGCCTGGTCGTCGACCACGGTCTTGGTGGTGGTGATGTGCTCAGTGACCAGGCCCGTGACCGCGTCCGGGGGAAGGCCAGTTGCGTCGGCGATGAACTTGCTGAACTGCGGGATGTAGACGGTGGTCAGCTTGTTGACCGCGTCGGTCTGGCCCGCAGTGTCCTTGCCGGCGGTCGCCGTCGTGTACTGGACGAAGTCGGCGTTGTGGGCGCTCCAGATTCCGTTGAACGCCGTGCCGGCGTCGGCGCCGAAGAGGCCACCGATGGCCCCACCGAGGTCGGTGCCGTTGGCGTTGAGGGCGTCACCGAGCGGCTTGAACTCTGCCGAGTTGCCGGCGAGCGCGTCGCCCGTCGCCGAGGTGGCGAGGAACAGGTGCTCCTGGAGCAGGTTGTTCAGTGCCACCCGGAAGTCGACGCCCTTGTTCTTTGCGTCGCCGGGGAACATGTCGGGGTGCTGGGTCGCGATGGCCTCGGCCACCGGGTCGGCAAGCTTCTGCATGTGGGCGGTCGCCATGCGCAGGTCGGTGGCTGCCTTGGCGTAGTCCTTGGCGTAGATGTCGTCCACGACGGCCTTGGTGGTGGTGATGTGCATGGTCGTCAGGTCCGTCACCGTGGCGGTCGGCAGCCCGGTGGCGCCGGCGATCAGGGCGCTGAACTGCGGGATGTAGACGGTGGTCAGCTTGGTGACCGCGTCGGTCTGCTTGGTCTTGTCCTTCGCCGCGAGGCCCTGGGTGTACTCGACGAAGTCGGCGTTGTGGGCGCTCCAGATGCCGTTGAACTTCGTTGCCGCGTCGGCGCCGTAGACCTGGCCGATGAGGCCGCCGATGTCGGTGCCGTTGGTGTTCAGGATCGCCCCGTAGGCGTTGAACTCGGCGGTCCGGCC
>DASPZW010000169.1:0-7523 GCA_035636055.1 Actinomycetota bacterium | reverse complement strand
GCCGGCAGGGCCGCTGCGGACGCCTCGTCCAGGCCCGAAAACGGCTCGTCTACGAGCAGCAGGTCGGGATCGTGCAGCGTCGCCCTCGCCAGGGCCACCCGCTGGCCCTCAACGTTCACATGGCTTCTCGAGCCGATGGTCGAGGTTGGGGCTTCCAGATCGACGAAGCCGACTACTCGCGGGATGGCATGTTCGCGAGGTACATCGTCCGCAGGCGGTAGACGCGGCCCAGTCAGCGATCCACTCCAACACTGACAGTCGCTGTTGTTCCCCAATGGGAGGAGGTGCCCTTTCAGGTTGGCTGAACAACCCACCAGATCTCATCAACGTCGCCTTGGAGATGAAGATGCTTGGTGAAGGCCTCGCTGGAGCTCCCCGGTTTCTCGACGCTGCCGTTACTTTCTCGCAGCGTCCGCCTGTTCTGCCGCCCTGGTCGCGGTGGTGGCCGAATCAGCCCCCCATGAACGCGATGTGTTTTGCATGGGCCTTTCCCGGTTCCAGCGGGACGAGCTCGTGGATCTCGTCTTCCTTGAGCTCGCGCTCCGTAATCGGGCCGTAGTCTTCCCCGCCGGCCATTTCCATCTCGAGGACCGGACGGTCGTTCGGGAGGCCGCCGAGGGAGCGAATCTCGGGGACCGAGATGGTCTTTCTGTCCCAGGGGTGAACCTTCCCTTCGATCATGACTGAGAACTTCGGGGCTTCCTGATCCCCGCCGCTCATCGTTTGGCCTTTCTTCGGAGGTTCTTTACGTGGAATTTCGCTTCTTGTCCCAGGCGTCAACCTGCCCTTCGTTCATGACGGCGAAGGTAGGGCTCATTCGGCCGCACCGCTCGTCTTCTCCGGGCTGAATCCCTCAGGCCAGACGGTGTCACGGGTGGTTGCCCCGCTGAGGTCCGCCCCGCTGAGGTCCGCCCCGCTGAGGTTCACGCCCGTAAGGTTCGCGTCCCTGAGGTCCGCCCCGCTGAGGTCCGCGCCGCTGAGGTTCACGCCCGTAAGGTTCGCGTCCCTGAGGTCCGCCCCAGTCAGGTTCGCCCCGGTGAGATTGTGGCCGGTGAGGTTCGCATGCCTAAGGTCCGCCCCGCTGAGATCGTGGCCGCTCAGGTCTTGGCCGCTGGGGTAATCCGTCACCCATTGCTCCCTTCAAGGGAAAGCAGGCCCCTCTCGACGCGCGAATGAGCGCGGATCAGTATAACTGGGGACAGGGCTGCCAGGGCCCGACGACGGCAGAGCAAACCATCCTCCGGGGCCGGGTCAACGACGTGGCCATCCTCATCATGTCGCGTAGGGATTCCAACCACGACGGTCGGCCGTTGGCCCACGTACCTGCTCACATTGCGTTGAGAAGCGGGCGGCGGGCATCTTCGAGAAGCTCGGGCTCAGCGGGAGGGCAGTCCCAGGGGGTGCTAGCACCATCGCGAAATACGGAGGCCAGCACCCTTTAACTCCTTCCTGACAGATGGTCGAATCAACGAAAGTGGCTCCATACCGCCGAAGGGGAACAGAAGGAGAAAAGGATGACTGACGTGCAGGAAGCTGTTGGCTTCCACACCTGGGTTCACAGCGACGGCATACCGCTGACGTTTCACGACCTGATCGAAGCCCGTGTCACGCCGGTGGCTCCCCCGGTCTTGCGCCAACGCAAGGACCAGGCGGCGTTGACATCGGCCGAGCGCCTGAAGCTCGTGGATGCGATCACGAAGCTCAACCACCAGCCGAATCCTCAGGCCCCGAGCATCTTTGGACAGCTCGTGGCCATTCACAGCGACATGAGCCATGACATGCACAATATGCCGATGCCCCCCATGGACCCCACAGGAGCCATTGGCCAGCAGAGGTTCCTTCCGTGGCACCGCGTGTATCTCTACGTGCTCGAGCAGCGGCTGCGCCAGATCCACCCCACGGTGACCATCCCGTACTGGGATTGGACCCAGCCCCAAGAGCAGCACGTGCCTGGGTGGCTCGTCGGGCTCACGCCGACCGTGCTCATCCCCGCTCCGGGTCCGGGCACCGTGACCGTCACGCGGCATCCAGGGACGCAGGCCCAGCTTGCAAGCGACGTGGCCGGGATTGGTGGGGTCGAGGCTGCGACGACGTACAGCACCTTCGCGACCGGGCTCGAGACCATCCACGACAGGGTGCACGTCTGGGTAGGAGGGGCCACGGGGACGATGTCCTTCCTCGACCGGGCACCCGCCGACCCAATGTTCTGGATGCATCATGCCAACATTGACCGCCTCTGGTGGAAGTGGCAGCAGAGCCCCCAGGGACAGGGCAAGAATCCGACCCTGGCCGCACCCCACGACATCATGGATCCGTGGCTGATTCACGAGCCACAGACCCGCAACATCAAGACGAACTTCCACTACGAGTACGTGTAGCTGCGCGTCCCGATATATCCAGTTGGCTCGAGAAAAGGAGGCCTGATGGGTGCTGACCTGGTTCCCCTGGTAGAGAACTTCTTGATCGAGAACAAGTCCTTCGCCGCCGGCGATTGCGCCGTGGTGGAGGGCTGCGCCGTGGTTGGCACCCGTAAGCTGCTTCGCTTCGACTTCTTGTGCTGGAACCCCGGGGACACCGCCGCTCATCTCGGAAGCCCGGCCGCCAACCCGCAGTGGTTCGTATGGTCTCCCTGCCACGGCCACTGGCACCTCAAGGACTTCAACAACTACCAGCTGCTGGACTGCCAGGGCCATGTCCGGGTCGGAAGAAAACAGGCCTTCTGCCTCGAGGATTTCCGCCACATCGCCGGAGGCCCGGCGAATCAGCATTTCACCTGCAGCGATCAGGGCGTCTCCCCAGGCTGGGCGGACGTCTACGAAGCCGGGCTGGACTGCCAGTGGATCGACATCACCGGCCTGCCCGACGGTGACTACGTGCTGGAGGCCGAGACCAACCGCAGCGGTGTCGTGCACGAAGATCACTACGGCAATAACTTCGTGTGGGCGGGAGTCCACATTGCGGGCAATACCGTCAAGACGATTCCCCCTCCCTGCTTTCCGGAGGACTGCATCGGGATCAAACCGGGATCAAACCCCAGGCCGTGCAGGCCAAGCAGTTCGGCAGCCGCTGGAAGGTGGTCGAGGGAAGTCACTGGATCCTCGATTTCGGGACCAACCAAGGCAACGCGCAGCGGGCGAAGGATGTCATCGCGCACTACGGGATGAACCGGATCTGCTACGTCGGCCGGCCCGATCCGACGAACCACCAGCTCATGATGTATCTCACCGTGAACGGTACCTCCCCGGCAGGAGCTTTTGCAGGCGAGGATGCCATTTCCGTTGATCTATCCAAGGTCGTCGCCCAACAGTCCGGGGGTAGCTGGATCGTCACAGACACATCTTCGATCATGCTCAACTTCGGCATCAGCGAGGCCAACGCCCGCAGGGCAGTGTGGATCATCAAGAAGTACGGCTTCACGCATCAGTGCTTCGTGGGTCGTCCCCACGCCCCGATGATGTACTTCCGCAAGTAGGGGGAGAGGAACGTCCCTGGAGGAGCGGAGAAATGGCCGCTCGGAACGTCCATCTGAGGGGGGCTCTCCGGAAGTAACGGCGGAAATTTCTACATCAAATTCTCGTTCGTGGACGCAGAATGGGCAACTCGGACCGGCTCGCCGGTCATTGGGATGCGCCAACTCCGATGCGCCAACTCCGATGCGCGAGGCATCCAGGAACTACGGCTCCTCCCCAATTCGTGAGGGGTCGATCCGCTCTGCCATGGCCGACCCTACGCAGAACTGGGCCCAGCCGTCCGACCTCAGCAGTAGCCGCCCTGTGTGAGGAACGCGTGGAGCTTCTGGACATAGGCGGCTCCGTCCGGCACCCCGGGAATGCTGCCTGCAACATGCAGCCGGCCCTGCTGGAGCAGCTGATCCACTTGCGCCCAGGCCTGGGTGCTCTCGCCCAGGAGGCACCGGTCCGCCACCCAGGCCGCGAGGATCCCGAGCGGATTGTCGGGGCGTTGCTGGACGAGTGTCCAGAGACTGGGGACCTCGGCCCGCACGAGGTCGAGGTGCTGCCGGGTGACGTTGACGAAGGCCCCGTGCTGGAAGTCGAGGACCTTGACCGGCGTTGCGGACGCGGCGTAGGAGGTGAAGGCGTAGTTGAAGGTGTCGTCGGCGGTCACGAGGATGGCGTGGTCGCCGTCCGTTTGCAGCCTGCCGGCCGAGTTGCCGAAGCCCTCCTCGACGTAGGACAACGCGGTGCTATTCGGCGACACCGTGTAGGCCCGGACGAGCGCGCAGCAGTGGGCGCCGCCGAGGTCCAGGCCGAGCAGGACCGTCGGCTGGCTGTCGCCCGCGAACCGGGCCAGGCAGAGCGCCGTCCACCCCGGCGACGCGTCCTGGGAATCGACCTTTGCGGGATCGGGCGGTGAGGCGCTGAGGCTCCACGGCACCACCTCGGGGTTGGTGGCCGGGCCCCCGTGCCGGTCGTTGGAACCGAAGACCTGCTCGGAGTGCGGTGCCGCGCCGCCGGCCGTGATGGTGAGGTGCGCACCCGAGATGGTCGGGTCGCTGTAGGCCCTGGCCACCGACGTCCCGCTGAAGGTGGCGCTGACGCCACCGAGGGTCGCCGAGGTGCTGACCTGCCTGCCCGCGGGGGCGTTCCAGGGGAGGCTCAGGGTCCCGCACGCGATCGGAGGGCCGGACCACGCTGCGGGGGAAGCGGCCGTCACCGTCGGTGCAGCCGTGGAGACGGTCGCCGTGGGCGGCGGAGCTACGGTGCTGGCTTGCGATGCGCCGGATTTCACGACCCGCTGCCGCCCCGGCTGTTCGATGACCACCACCGCGACCGCCACCGCCATGGTCGCCACAACCGAAGATCCGACTACCGCCGCCCGTCGCACTTGCTCCTCCTCGTCTGGTGCGGGTAGCAAACCCCGCAAAGGTTGATTACCGGTGAATTGACGGGCCTCTAGGTGAGCCCCACTCTCCACGCGCCTCCTTGTCCTCCTGGCAGCCACGCGGTACGTGGCGGCAGTGGGACGAATCGTCCCATATTCACTAAGCGCGGGAAATGGGGGGTAGCACCCGTGTTCTGAAGGGGGGCTACCACCCCTCCTGGAAGGTGGGGCTCGGACCACCAAGAGGCCCCCGGTGCCACACGCCGATACCGGGCGCGGGTGGTCGGCTCGGTGCGGTCCCGATCCGCAGACCTGGACAGGGTGCTCGCCGTCCGCTACCCCCGACTGCCCGCCGCCCGAGAGTTCCACGAGCAGTACAGCAACCTCGTGGGAGCAACGCCATGACGGACGTGCCGCCTGCTGGTATTGCGGCTAGCTGCGGACCTCCGCCCCCAGGCGCGCCTTGAGGGCTGCCGCGATGGCGTCCCGGGCAGCAACCGCCTCGTCCTGGGTCAGGGTGCGGTCGGGTCGCAGGAAGGTGAGCGAGAGCGCCAGGCTCTTGCGGCCCGCGCCGACCTGCTCCCCCCGGTAGACGTCGAAGATCCGGACCTCCACGAGGGCATGGCCCCCGGTGGACCGGGCGAGCTCGACGACCTCCGTGGCCTCCACGGGGTCGGGCACGACCACCGCCAGGTCGAGCAGGACCGGCGGGAACTTCGGCGGTTCCTTCGCCTCGGCAGGGTCCTGGGCGAGCTCCAGCAGCTTGCCGAGCTCGAGCTCGGCAACGACGACGCGGTTGGTGAACCCGTACCGCTCGGCGCTGGCCGGCGACAGCTCGCCGATCGTCCCGTAGGCGCCGGCGGGAGCGACGAGGGCGGCGGCTCGCCCGGGGGTGAAGGGGTCCCGATTGGTGGGCCCGAAGGTGTAGTCGATGCGCAGGGCCTCCATGAGTACCTCGACGACGCCCTTCAGGTCGAAGAAGTCCAGCTCCCGCGACGGCGTGTGCCATTCCTGGGGGGTGGGCCCGTGGATCACCATGCCGAGACGCAACGGCTCCTCGGGGAGGAGGTTGGTCTCCCGGGGGACGAAGCAGCGCCCCACCTCGAACAGCCGCACGCACGTGTTGCGCCGGGCGACGTTGCGGGCCGCCGAGGCGACGAGCCCGGGCAGCAGCGAGGGCCGCAGGATCGACTCGTCCACCGTCAGGGGGTTCGCCAGGCGGAGCGCCGCGCGGGCCGGGTGCCCGGGCGGGTACCCCATCCGGTCGAGGTCCGCCGGGCCGATCATGGCCGTGGTCACGGCCTCGAAGAGGCCGGCGCCGGTGAGCACGTTGCGGACGCGCCGCGCCATCCGCTGGGGACGGCTCAGCCCCCCGACCCGGGCCCCCGTGGGGATCCGGGACGGGATCCGGTCGTAGCCGGTCAGGCGAGCGATCTCTTCGATGAGGTCCCATTCCGCCCGAAGGTCGGGCCGGCGGGTGGGCACCGTCACGCGGATCCCGCCGTCGTCGACCACGGGGTTGAGGCCGAGGCGCCGGAGGTCGTCCACCATCTCCTCGACGCCGAGGTCGGTCCCGAGCACCAGGTTGGCCCGCTCGGGGCGCAGGGTCAGGGTCCACGGCTCCACCGGCTCGGCGTAGACGTCGATGGCACCCGGCGCCGACTCCCCCCCTGCCCACTCCTGGATGAGCGCGGCGGCCAGCTCGGCGGCATAGGGGACGTTGTTCGGGTCGGCGCCCCGCTCGAAGCGGGCGGACGCCTCCGACCGCAGCCCGTGCCGCTTGGAGCTCCGGAGTACCGAGGCGGGGTCGAAATACGCCGACTCCAGCAGCACCCGGGTCGTGCCGGCCGACACCTCCGTGTCCTTCCCACCCATGATGCCGGCGAGGGCAACCGGCGCCTGCGCATCGGCGATGACGAGGTCGTCGGGGACGAGGTCCCGCCTGTCGCCGTCGATCGTGACGAGCTGCTCGCCCTCGGCGGCCCGCCGCACGACGATGCGCGAGCCCGAGAGCTTGTCGAGGTCGAACGCGTGCATCGGGTGGCCGGTGACGATGAGGGCGTAGTTCGTGGCGTCGACGATGTTGGAGATGGGCCGCACCCCCGCCGCCGCCAGGCGCTTCCCCACCCACTCGGGGGAGGGGCCGGGCGTCACGCCGGTGATCACGCGGGCCAGGTAGCGGGGGGAGCCTGCCGGGTCCTCGACGGTGACCTGGGCCAGCTCATCGACCGGCGGCCTGCCGGCGGTCGCCCGGTTCATCCGCAGCGCTGGGAAGGTGACGTGCCCCCCGGTGATGGCGGCGACCTCCCGGGCGATCCCAAGCAGGCTCATGGCGTCCGGGCGGTTCGTCGTGACCTCGATGTCGAGGATGACGTCGTCGAGGCCGAGCACCTTGGTGACCTCGCCCCCCAACTCCGCGTCGGGTGGGAGCACCAGGATGCCGTCGTGGTCGTCGCCGACGCCGAGCTCCCGGGCCGAGCAGAGCATCCCCTCGGAGACCTCCCCCCGGATCGTGGCCCGGCTGATGGTGACGTCCCCGGGCAGGCGGGCGCCGGGCAGCGCCACTGGGACCTTGTCGCCGACCGAGAAGTTGTGGGCGCCGCACACGATGCGACGGACCGAGACCCCGGTGGTCACCTCGACCGCGAGGAGCTTGTCGGCGTTCGGGTGGGGCAGGATGG
>DASPZW010000168.1:0-10194 GCA_035636055.1 Actinomycetota bacterium | reverse complement strand
GCGAGCGGGTCGGGAAGGGGGGCGGTGCCGTCATTCAGCGGCCCATCACGATCACGGTGCCGACCTGCATGAGGTCGCCCCACGCCTGCGCCAGGCCACGGTGCGGCGTCCCGGGGACCTGGCGTGCGCCGGCCTCGCCGCGCAGTTGCCAGAACAGCTCCGCCACCTTCATCAGGCCCGCGGCCGCG
This sequence comes from Actinomycetota bacterium, assembly GCA_035636055.1. GTDB lineage: Bacteria > Actinomycetota > CADDZG01 > JAHWKV01 > JAOPZY01 > JAOPZY01. The sequence continues at coordinate 10,006 of DASPZW010000168.1, read as the reverse complement.
ATCGGGTTTCCCACGCCGAGCAGCCCGCCCGACGGGCAGGACGGCAGGTCGCCGTCGCGGTCCAGCACGCCGTCGCGGACGGCCTCGGGGGCCTTGCCCTTGTCGAAGAGCAGGAGTCCCTCCAGGTGGTGCAGCTCCTTGTAGTCAAAGGGGTCGTAGGGCTCGACGATGTCGATCTGGCGTCTGGGCTCGGTGATGCCCGCCATGTCGTAGGCCATCCTGGCCGCCCGCTCGACGTAGCCGGGATAGGCCAGGTCGCGGTTCGTCCAGTAGGCGGTGTCGAGGTTCCAGCCGACACCCTCCACCCACACCGGCTTGTCGCAGGTCCGCTTCGCAACGTCCTCGGCGGCCATCACAATGGCGACCGCGCCGTCGGACACGGGCGAGACGTCGAGACGCTGGACCGGCCAGGCGAGCACCTCGGAGGCGAGGACGTCCTCGACCGTGATGTCCGCCCGCCCGAGCTGGGCCGCGGGGTGCCCTGCGGCGTTGCGCTTGTTCTTGACGGCGACCCGGGCGATGTCCGCCTTCTCGATGCCGTACGTCGTCATGTAGCGGTTCATCTCCAGGGCAAAGATCCACAGCAGGTTGGGTCCGAGGGGCCGCTCCGTGATGTTGTCGAAGATCGTGATGAAGGCACCTTGGGCGTGCGGCATGGCCGACGACATCTTCTCCTCCGCCACGACCAGCACGCGGTCGAACATGCCGCTGGCGACGTGGTACCAGCCCTGGACCGCGCAGAACACCCCCGTCCCCCCGCCCACGTAGGAGCGGATCACCGGCTTGTTCCAGCCCCCCGCCCCCCCGGCGAGGTACTCGCCCTTCATGTGGACGCCGTCGAAGGCGTCGGGGGCGGTGCCGATGCAGACGGCGTCGATGTCGTCCATCGTGAGCTCGGCCGACTCGAGGGCGGTCCGGGCCGCCTCCCAGGCCAGCTCCTTGCCTGTCTCGAGCGAGCGGCGGACGAAGCGGGTCATGCCGGCCCCGACGACCCCCACCTTCCGGCCCACCGACTAGCCCTCCACCGAGAGGACGGCCACCGCGCCGGTCGCCGTCGGGATACCCCGCCACGACTGGGCGAGGCCCCGCCGGGCACCGTCGACCTGGCACGCACCGGCATGGCCCCGGAGCTGGGCGACGAGATCGGCCAACCTCGCCAGACCGTTGGCCTCGAAGAGGTAGCCGCGCCCGAGGCTCCCCCCGGACGGGTTCACCGTCCCTCGGGCGCTGCGCAGGCCGAGAGCCTCCAGGTGTTGGATCTGCTTGTAGCTGAAGGTGTCGTCGACCTCCGCGACGTCGATCTCGGTGGCGGGATCTGTGACACCGGCCTGGGCATAGGCCCTCTGCGCGGCTCGGCGGGCATACTCTGCCGCGCCCCACGTCCTGGTCGACAGTGAGGGCGACTCCGTCGACCAGCCGATGCCGTCGACCCAGACCGGCCGGTCGCAGAGCGACCTCGCTCGCTCCTCGGCCGCCAGGACGACCACTACCGCGCCATCGGCGGTCCGGGCGCAATCGAGGTCACGGAGAGGATCGGCGACGAGGGCCGAGGCTGCGACGTCCTCGGGGCTCATCATCTGGCCGTAGGCGGCGGACGGGTTGCGGAGGGCGTTGCTGCGGTTGGTGGCGGCGACGGCCCAGCAATCCTCGATCGTGGCGTCGCTCCCGGCCAGGAAGCTGGTCATCTCGAGGCCCGCCACGAACCAGGGATGGACACCGAGGAGCCGCTCGAAGACCGGGTCCAGGGCGAAGGCGAGGATGTCGGGGAGGGTGACGATGTCCGAGGCCTTCGAGTGGGCCTCGCAGACCACCACCTCCGCCACGCCGGAGCGGATCAGCATGACGCCCGTGGCCAGGGCGAACAGGCCGTCGGCCGCCACCGTCTGGACGGGGCGCTGGGCGGCGCCGAGCTGATCGGGGACGTACTCGTCGAAGATGCTCGTCCCCTCGAGGAAATCCTCGGAGGCGCAGACGAAGGAGTCGACATGCCGGCGGGGGTCGATGCCCACCGGGCCGTAGGCACGCATCGCGGCCTCGAACACCAGCTCCTTGTACGAAAGGCCAGGGCTGATCGAGCCGAACCCGACGTGGCCAGTCGCGACGATCCCCACTCGGTCCACAGCTGCAGCATCCTAGTAGGATTCTCACGATTCCAAGGCGCCGGAAGGAGAGTGGGCAGTGGCTGGCAGTGACCTCAGTGGTCAGGATCTGAGAGGCGAGAACCTTCGGGGCAAGATCCTGCGAGAGGCCGACCTCAGTGGTTGCAACCTCTCCGGCCAGTCCCTCAACGACCTGGACCTGAGCGGAGCCGATCTCAGTGGGGCCGACCTGAGTGCGGCGATCCTCACCCGGGCCGACCTGAGCGGAGCCAACCTCAGCGGGGCCGACCTGAGCGAGGCCGACCTTGGGGCTGCCGACCTGACCGGGGCGGATCTGACGGGTGCGAATCTCCGTGACGCCAGCCTCTCCCGGGCGGACCTCCGGGACGCCAACCTGGCGGAGGCTGACCTCACGATGACCGACCTCGGCGGCGCCGACCTGAGTGCCGCGGAGGGCCTGACCGACGCCCAGCTCGCCGAAGCGAGCGTCGACAGCAACACGCTGCTTCCCTGAACTGGGTCATCCTCGACTACGGGGGTGTGCTGGCGACGCCACAGCCCTCTGCCGACGTCGGGGCGATGGCGGCGGTGGCCGGGGTGGATGTCGGGGCCTTCCGGCAGGGCTACTGGGCGCACCGGCCCGCCTTCGACCTGGGCGGCGAGCCCGAGCCGTACTGGAGCGCCGTGGCCGGCCGCCCCGTCGGCGAGGCTGAAGCCGCCCGGCTGGACCACCTGGACGCCGCAAGCTGGTCGCACCCCGACCCGGCCACGCTCGCTGGTGGAGCGGCTGATCGCGGGCGGGCGCGAGGTCGCCCTGCTCTCGAACGCCCCCGCCGGTCTCGCCGCAGCCATCGACCGGCTGCCCTGGATGGAGCCCGTCCGGCGGCGCTTCTACAGCTGCCGGCTCAAGGTGGTCAAGCCCGACCCCCGTGCCTGGTGGGCTGTGCTGGAGCAGCTCGGCGCGGCTCCCGCCGATGCCCTCTTCGTCGACGACCGGCCGGTCAACGTGGCGGGGGCCGAGCGGGTCGGCATCCGGAGCGTGCGGTTCACCTCTGCCGAGGAGGTCGCGCTCAGGTTGCTGCGTTCGCCTTGAAGCGGGTAGAAGCCCTGGCATGCCGTGCATGGTTGGAACATCGGGCTGGCAGTACCGGCACTGGCGCGACACTTTCTACCCCACGGACGTGCCGGCGTCCCGATGGCTCGAGTACTACGCCGAGCGCTTCCAGACGGTCGAGGTCAACAACACCTTCTACCGGCTGCCGCAGGCGACGACGTTCCGCCAGTGGGCGGAGCGGACACCGGACGACTTCGTCGTCGCGGTGAAGATGAGCCGCTACCTGACGCACGTGAAGCGGCTGCAGGACCCGGAGGAACCGGTGTCCCGGTTCCTCGAGCGTGCCCGCGGGTTGGGGACCAAGCTCGGCCCGGTCCTGCTCCAGCTCCCGCCGAACCTTGCCGCGGACCACGAGGCGCTCGCCCGGACCCTGGGCCTGCTGACGCCCACCGTGGCGACCGCCGTCGAGTTCCGCCACGACTCCTGGTTCGACGACATCACCCGCCAGGTCCTCTCGGATCACGGGGCTGCGCTGTGCATCGCCGACGGCCTGTCCCGGCGGAGCCCCGTCTGGCGAACGGCAGACTGGACGTACCTGCGGTTCCACGAGGGTGAGGGCATGCGCCACCCCTGCTACCGCTCGGAGCAGTTGGCGGGATGGGCCCACCTGCTCCGGGAGCGGTGGGGGCCGGACGCCACCTGCTACGCCTACTTCAACAACGACGCCCGAGCGTGTGCGATCCGGGACGCCGTCACGCTCGCTGGATTCGCCGGCGCGGAAGGGCTGGCCCCGAGCCGGGTGCCCGACGCTGGGGCCGTTCGGGTCTCCTGAGAATAGTCGCCCCGAGGTATGGACTTCCCGCTCCCCTCGGCGCACACTCAAGGGGCGGAAAGGAGGACGACCGAACCTTTCAGCACCAGGCTTCGATGTCGCTCAGGACTCCAGGACCGAGCCAGGTCTTTGCGGCTCTTTAGGCGAGTGACCGTCCCTCGCCAAGGCCTGGCCTTCGCCGCCACTGTGGTCGGCGTCCTGGCCGGTCCTGGCCTGAGCGGCAGGTGAAAAAGGCCTGAGCGGCAGGTGAAAAAAGCGGCTGTAGGATGCGGCCGTGCCGAGCATCGCCAAACTCCTTGTCGCGAACCGTGGCGAGATCGCGGTCCGGATCTTCCGCGCCTGCCGTGAGCTTGGCATCACGTCCGTCGCCATCTATTCCGAGGTCGACCGCGACGCCTTCCACCTGAGTTTCGCCGACGAGGCCTACTTCGCTGGCGGGACCCCCCCGGCGGAGAGCTACCTCAACATCGGCCGCATCGTCGACGTCGCCATCCGGTCGGGCGCCGACGCGGTCCACCCCGGCTACGGTTTCCTTGCGGAGAACCCCGCATTCGCCCAGGCCGTGCAGGACGCCGGGCTGATCTGGGTGGGGCCGCCACCCGCGGCAATCCGCGCCATGGGCGACAAGCTGTCCGCCAGGAAGGTGGCTGCAGCGGCCGGCGTCCCCACGATGCCCGGCACCCTCGACCCCGCCTCCGGGGCGGAGGCCGTCGAGGCGTTCGCCGACCGGTTCGGCTGGCCCGTAGCCGTGAAGGCCATCCATGGCGGCGGGGGCCGAGGCTTCCGGGTGGTCCGCTCCGCCGGCGAGGCGGCCGCCGCCTTCGACAGCGCCGGGCGGGAGGCCGCCCTCGCCTTCGGCAACCGGGACCTCTACCTCGAGCGCTACCTCGACGAGCCCCGCCACGTCGAGATCCAGGTGCTCGGCGACGCCCACGGCAACGTCGTGCACCTCGGCGAGCGGGAGTGCTCGCTGCAGCGCCGACACCAGAAGCTCCTCGAGGAGTCCCCCTCCCCCGCCGTCGACCCCGCCCTACGGGTGCAGATGGGAGCAGCCGCCGTGAAGCTGTGCCGCCAGGCGGGCTACTTCTCGGTTGGGACCGCCGAGTTCCTCCTCGAGCAGACGGAGACGGGACCACGGTTCTACTTCCTCGAGCTCAACACCCGGCTGCAGGTGGAACACCCCGTGACGGAACTCGTCACCGGTCTGGACCTGGTGAAGGAGATGATCTGGGTTGCCGAGGGCAAGCCCCTGCACCTCACGCAGGACGACGTGGCCCTACGGGGCCATGCGATCGAGTGCCGGATCAACGTCGAGGATGCCAGCCGCAACTTCATGCCGTCGCCGGGCACGATCACCGAGTACCGGGAGCCGGGAGGGCCGGGCATCCGGGTCGACGCCGGGGCCGGCCGGGGGACGACGATCTCCGAGTTCTACGACTCGCTCGTCGCCAAGCTCATCTGCTCCGGCGCCAACCGCGACGAGGCCGTCCAGCGGATGCGGCGGGCCCTCGACGAGTACCGCATCGAGGGCGTCGCCACGACGATCCCGTTCCACCGCCTCGTGGCCGGCGCCGACTGGTTCCAGCGGGGGGCGTTCTCGACCTCCACGGTGGAGAACACCATCGACCTGTCCGGGCTGGGGGCTGGAACCGATGGGGGGGGCGGCCCGGGTGGTCCCGTCATCGGGGGCGAGGTGCGGGCCCCAGCCGCAGCACGGGATGTCACCGTCGAGCTGTCGGGGAAGCGCTTCGAGGTGCGGCTGTGGGAGCGCTCCGGGACCCACCGTGGCAAGCCGCACCTGCCCGAGCCCGGGGCGCGCGGGGGCCACGCCGGCGTCGGAGAGACGATCGTCGCCCCCATGCAGGGCACCATCCTGCGGGTCCTCACCAAGGTCGGGGCGGTCGTGGCCGTCGGCGACCCGATCGTGGTGCTGGAAGCAATGAAGATGGAGAACCTGATCGTGGCCCACCGGGACGGCCAGGTGAAGTCGCTCAGGGTGAAGGCCGGGGACTCGGTGCAGTTGGGAGGCCCGCTGGCGGAAATAGGACCCCCCGACTAGGCAACACGAAAGTCGGGACCGCGGGAGGCCGGAGCGTGGCGTTCGTTCCAGATCCCCACGGCTCTCTCCCAGAGAGGTGCCGCTTCGACCTCCGGTGCGGCGACCGTCTGTTCCGAACTCTCGGCCTGCTGCGTCAATCGCAGTGGTTCTTCGGCAAAGACGCGGAGGAGCTCTTCGAAGTCCGCTGGGGTGACCCCCGGCAGAGGAACGGCCCCGAGCTGGTCGAACGCATCGGCCGTGGCGGCCGGCAGATCGAAGTTGACGAGCACGTTCAGAGCTTCGAGCGGAAGAGGGACGCGCCCGAAGGGGCTCCCGCCTCCTCGGAGGAGCGGGACCCACTCGGCGGGAAGGGAGTCCCAGCCGAAGGCGCTGGCCCTGAGGGCGGCAAGGAAGCGGTTGGCTAGCGCGACGAGCAGGGCCGCCACGAACTCAGGGCCTCCGAAGCGGCTGGCGTTGATCCCGTCCTCGATGTTGGCGACGATCGCACGGAACAGGGCCGCGAAGACGTTCATCCCATCTGCACGAAGGGCCCCTTCGTAGCCCTGGAGGTCGGTCAGCCGCTGCAGGGCTTCCGGGACCGAGGCTACCGGCGGGCCGGTGAGTGGGGTGGGGTCACGTTCCAGCACGATCACCTCCCGGCTGCCGATCGTCAGGAGGCCCTCGAGGGCCGTCCCGCCTCCAACGGTCCGCCATGGCGAGGACCCGGGCGGGGTAGTGAACTCCATGGCTGATGGCGTGGGGTTGAAACAGATCAGCAGTTCCCTCCCGACGTCGGCACTTATCACCCGGAGGGCCAACGCGGTCACCAAGTTCCAGTCCGTGGCGGGGATCGCACTGCCGTCGGGGTGATACCAGGACCACGGCGACTGCCCGGGCTCAACCTCGGAGAACAGGCGGCGGAGCTGGGGATGGCGGCGGCGGACAGCCAGGAGGTCCTGCACCACCCTGACCAGGGTGGTGTCCTCCCAGTGCAGCCAGCTGAGCTCGTTGTCCTGGCAATAGGCATTGTTGTTGCCCATCTGCGTCTGGCCCAGCTCGTCGCCGCCTCGCAGCATCGGGACTCCTTGGGAGAGCAGGAGCGTGGTGAGCAGGTTGCGCTGCTGGCGGAGTCGGAGCCCGAGGATTTCTGGATCGTCCGTCGGACCCTCAACGCCGCAGTTCCAGGAGTAGTTCTCGTCGATGCCGTCACGGTTGTTCTCGCCATTGGCCTCGTTGTGCTTGACGTTGTAGCTGACGAGGTCGGCGAGGGTGAAACCGTCGTGCGATGTCACCATGTTGATGGGGATGGAAGAAGCAAAGAGGTCCATGGACCCGGTCAGCCGGGACGCCAGCGCCGGCGCCACTCCCCGGCCCCGCCAGTAGTCCCGGACATCGTCACGGAACCCGCGGTTCCATTCGGCCCACCCCGCCGGAAAGTGCCCCACCCCCAGTGCCGCGGGACCGGTATCCCACGATTCGGCGATGAGCTTGACGTGGCGCAGGACCGGCTCCTGGCGGATCAACTCCATCATCGGGGCCGACGGCGACGGTAGCTCAGGATCACGCAGGAGCGTGACGGCCTGGTCGAACCGGAAGCCGTCCACATGCATCTCGGCCACCCAGTACCGCAGGCTGTCGAGGATCATCCGGGCGGTGGGCGGCCAGCGGACGTCGAGGGTGTTGCCCGTGCCGGTGAGGTCCAGGTAGTCAGAACGATCGGTGGTGGTGTGCCGGTAGTAGCGCTCGTCGAAGCCCCGGTGACAGAGTGTGGGGCCGTTTGGGCCGCCCTCCGCGGTGTGGTTGTAGACGACATCGAGGATCACTTCGATCCCCGCGCGGTGCAGGGCGCGCACCATCTTCTTGAACTCCCGGACCTGCTCGCCCGGCAACCGGTCCCAGGCGTAGCCGTCGTGGGGGGCGAAGAAGCCGATGGGATCGTAGCCCCAGTAGTTCGTGAGCCCCTTCTCCGCCAGCGTGGGCGGCGTGTGGAACTGCTGGACGGGGAGGAGCTCCACGGCGGTGACGCCGAGGTCCGTGAGGTGGCCGACGAACGCCGGATGGGCGATGCCGCCGTAGGTGCCCCGCAGCCGGTCCGATATCCCGGGGTGGAGCTTGGTCGCGCCTTTCACGTGGACCTCGTAGATCACCGTGTCTTCCCAGGGGGTGGCGGGCGGGCGGTCGCCCTGCCAGTCGAACTCGTCGGACACTACGACCGACCGGAGTTCGTTGGGGAAGCTGCCGGTGATGGCTCGGGCGTACGGGTCGAGGAGCCAGGGGGAGCTCGTTCCGCCCTGGTCGTGCACCCGGAGGGCATAGTTCCAGCTCGGGCCCACCCCTCGGAGACGCCATCGCCACTCTCCGTCACCCCCGAGTCGCATGTGGACCGGCGTTTGACTCTGGTCGAACACGAGCAGTTCGACGGCGGAGGCACCTGGGGCGACGACCCGGAAGGTCGTCCCCGCGGCATCGAGGGAGACACCCAGGTTGCTGCCCGGCAGTGCCTCAAGCGTGTGTCGCTCCCCTTCGCGGGTGCGAGCCTCCACCCGGCCTGGTGGACCCATCGTCACGATGCCCAGGGCCGTGAGTACCGCCCCCCTCACCGCCTGGTGCCGCCGATCCTGCGTCCGCCGCGGCAGGCTCCCGCCACCGGGAAGCCCGACGGAGACGAAGGTGCCGTCGCGCTCCACCCACGTCAACCCCGAGGAACCAGCGACGAGGTGATTGCCGGGGGGGAGTACGTCCTCATGCCAGACGGTCTCGGTTCGCTCGAGGGACCAGATGCCCACCCTCTCGTCGGTGCCACCCTCCAGGACGGCCACGTCGGTTCCGAGGAGGGGGACAGCCTCGATCCAGCCGTCCGAGCCGCCGATCCGGTGCCGGCCCTTGTCGCGCAGCAGCACGAACCAACCGGTGGTCCGGGCGAGGACGAGCCCGTCGGGACCGACCGCGACTGAGACATAGTCCGCCTCGGCCGTCTCCGCACTGAAGAAGGAGCCCTGGAGTCCGCCGCTGACGATGCGCCCGTCGACCACGGCCAGGAAGCCCAAGGGATGGGCGGCGAGACTCTGCAGATTCCCTGAGGGGATCGCGACCGGGCCGACCGGCGTTCCGGATCCTTCGTACATGTCGACCCGCCCTGGCCGGCCCGCATAGACGAAGGACTCTCCCACCGCCATGGCCACGGCGTCGTTGCCGGGCAACGTCACCTCTGTGCCTCTGCCCTGGTCCCAGATCGTGATCACCCCGTCGTCGTCGAGGGCCGCGACCATCGAACTCCGGGGGCGCCCTGCCACGTGCGCCACCCGGGCCGGGTGCAGCCATTCCACTGTGCCGCTCGGGCCCGCGAGGCTGAATGACGTCAGGGCCGTGGTGGTCGGGCGGCCTCGACGCAGCCGGATCGCAACGCCGTCGTCCCGACCGTCCGGGGCCCCCACGACGACGACCGGCTCGGGGCCGGCGTCGATCTCGTGGGCGGGCTCCCCGGGAGGCCATTGCAGCTCCAGGCCCCCGGCGAGCAGCCGTGCTCCGACGACTTCGCCTGGACCGGATTGCTGCGAAAGAATGGAGCGCCAGCCGCCGAGGTCGCTGCCCTCGAGGGCAGCCTCGGGGGGTTGCCTGGGCGAGGTGGCCGGCAGCCCACAGCTGGAGGGCCCGGGCCGCCGGAAGTTCCAATGCCGCGGGCGGCAGGCGGGGCAGGAAGCGCCCCACCCAGTAGGCGATGGCGTCGGCGCGGGCCGGATTCTCGACGAAGGCCTTGGCGATCGTACGCAGCCGGCCGTCCAGGCGTTGAGCGTCGAAGCCCTGGAGGGCATCCCTAACCAGGTCCTCCTCCAGCTGCAGGCTCGGGGAGGCCCCCCTGTGCACCTCCGCCACGATGTCGAGGGCCTTAGCCCCAACTCTCGCATGGAGGGGAGCCACCCCAGTCCAAGGGTGATCCGGAAGCTCCCGTAGTACCAAGGATCGTTGCGGCGGAAGGGATCTCG
>DASPZW010000167.1:0-3722 GCA_035636055.1 Actinomycetota bacterium | reverse complement strand
CCGATCGCGGAGCCCAGGCCGAACATGGCCTGGGCCGCCCCGATGTAGCGGCCGCGGAGGGCTTCGGGGCCCGCCTGGGCGGGGTAGGCGAAGATCGTGGGGCCGGCGACGATCTCTGCGAGCGACCACACCATGGTGCCGACGACGAAGACGGCCGCCCCGCCGGGCAGCGCGTAGACGGCGAGACCACCACCGAGCAGCGTGAACCCGGCGAGGACGACCCTGCGGGCCGGCCAGCGCTGCACGACGTTCGTGACCGCCAGCTCACACGTGATGACGATGAGCCCGTTCAGGGCGACCATGGCCCCGTACCACGCAGTCGAAAGCCCATGGGCCTTCATGGCAAGTGGCAGCGCCGCCAGGTACTGCACGTAGACGGTGGCGTTCACCATCATCGCCACCAGGAAGAGGGAGAACCTGCGGTCGGCGACCACGGCCAGGTACCCGGACCGGCCACTTGGGCTTGTCCGGGGGCTTGCCCGGGGGCTTGTCCGGCCCTCGCTGGGTGCCTCGACCTCCTGCCGGCCCCCGACGGAGCGGTCCGGGAGCGCAACCAGGGCGATGACGGCGAACCCGAGGGCGGCGATCGCCTCACCCCAGAAGAGCAGGTTGTAGGACACCGCGAGCAGCGCGGCCCCGATGAGCGGCGCTGCCGTCGTGCCGAGGTTGAGGGCGAGCCGGTAGATGGCGAAGATCATCACCTGCCGCTCCTTCGGCGTCAGGGCGGACAGCAGGGCAGCGGAGGCCGGACGGTAGACCTGCCCGATGGCCGCGACGAGGGCGACGGCGCCAAGCAACAGCGGGTAGTTGTACACGTACAGGACGGCGACCACGAACAAAGCGGTGCCCCCCATGCTGAGCAGGGTCGCCCGGCGTGCGCCCAGGCGATCCGTCAGTGCCCCGCCGACGATCACCCCGACCACCGCGCCGGCGCCGTACGCGCCGAGGGCCAGCCCGGCCTGCACGGACGAGAAGCCGCGTGACGTCAGGAAGAGCACCAGGAAGACCTGGAGGAAGGCGCCGAGCTTGTTGACGAAGACGCCGGCGAGCAGCGCCTTCACGGCCCGGGGTGCCTCGCGCCAGGTGACGCGGATGCCTGCGTCCGTCGCGGCGGTCATGGCTGCGCCCCGGCGGCGACTGCCGGCTGGTCGGTGCCGATCCGCAGGGCCGCCTCGGCAGAGCCCAGGGCGGCCCGGCATTCCTCCACGGTCGCCGCGACGGCGGTGGCGAGCGCGATACGCCCGGACACCGTGCCCTTCGGCGGCGGCGAGGCCGTGTCACCGGGGCTGGCCAACGCAAGGGCGAGGTCGATGGCGGGATGGAGCGCCCCGCCGTCGAACCGCACCGCCCCGAGGACGGTGTCGTCCTCCTCCACGTAGAAGAACCGGACCCCGCCGGCGAGGGCACGGTCCGGGTCCACCTCCGGCACCCGGCCACAGGCAACGGCGGCGGCCGCCAGACCCGGGTCGATGCCGGTGGCGCGCAGGCCGAGGTACGGGATCATGTCGCCGCCGAGGCGGCCGTTGACCTCGATCACCTTCGGCCCGGTGCTCGTGAGCTTCAGCTCCACGTGGGTCATGCCATCGGTGAAGGCCAGGGCCGCGTGGGTGTCGCGCAGGATCCCGACGATCTGCGGGTCGGTGCGCAAGGGGTCGCCGGCGCTGACGGTGTGGCCCACCTCCTCGAAGTACGGCGCGTAGCCGAGTTCCTTCCGTGCTACGAACAGCGGGGAGACCTCTCCCCCGCTGACGGCGCAGTCGACGCTGATCTCGGGGCCATCGGCGAACTCCTCGACCAGCACGCAGACGTCGTAGTGGGGTGCCTCCGGGACTGTGGTGTCTCGGGCGAACCCGAACTGGGTCACCAACTCCCCGGGCGTCTCGACCTTGACGACGCCGAGGCTCGCGGCGAGCGCCCGGGGCTTCAGGACGACCGGGTACCCGATGCCCTCGGCGGCCGCCAGCGCATCGTCGACCGAGGCGGTAAGCACCGACTGCGGCTGCGGCACGCCGGCGGCGTCAAGGGCCATGCGGGTCAGATGCTTGTCGCGGCAGCGCAGGATCATGTGTGGGTCGCCGCCGGGGAGGGCGAGCGCCTCGGCGACGTACGAGGACTGGAGGATGCGTGCCTCGTCCCAGCACAGGACGCCGTGCACCTGCTGCGTTGCGGCGAGGTTGCGGGCCGCGGCGCACATTGCCGGGGCGTCGAGCGTGCTGGCCAGCACCGTCCATCCCGATGCGTACGCCCGCTCCCACGACGGGTCCGAAGCGACGAAGAGATGGACGTCGTAGCGGGTGCTGATCGAGTGCAGCAGGTACTCACGGTAGCGGCGGGAGCCGGTGCCGATCACGAGGAGCAGCGGTCGCTCCTCGGACGGGGGGCGTGCAGGGTTGACGTCGGTCATCGGGGGTTCCTCCTTGGGTGTGGGTGTCCGTGGGCTGTGGGTGTCAGTTCCACGAGATCGGGCAGAGCTCGTCGGGGACCTGGAACATCTGCCGCCCGAACATCGAGTTGAGGACGATCGCCGAGCGGACGGGGAGCAGGGTCAGGTTGGCGTCCGGGATGCCGTGGCTCAGCCGGCCCCGGTTGAGGGCGTAGATGCTGTGCCCCGTCGGACCGCGCGGGCCGTCCCACCGGACCGAGTAGTCGGCCTCCAAAACCAGCTCCCCGTCCTGGTCGGTCTCGACGCGGGCCCGGAGGTCGTCGTCGAACGGCACGGGCACCAGTTCCCGGCCCACGGCCACGACGGCGTACCGCACCCGTTGCTGCTGCTTGCCCTCCGTCGTCGTGCAGGACAGCACGAGGTCGTCGCCGTCCATCACGGCGGTGCTGACGTCCCGGCCGGGAAGCAGCGTGACGGGGAAGCGGCCCAGCTCGAGCATCCGGTCGTAGTTGGCCTGGTACAGGCCGCGCAGCGCGCCCGGCGTGAGGGCATCCCCCGTCGGGTTCTGCTCCTCGACCAGCGCCCGCCGCGTCCTGCGGGACAGGGTCTGCAGGAACTCCTGGTGGGCCGGCCGGTAGAACTCGTTCGCCACCGGGGAGTCGTCGATCGTCTGGAACCACTGCCGGCGGCCCAGCCACCGGATGTCGCTGAAGCCACTCCCGAGAAGCCGGAGCACCGCCTCGAGGCCCGTCTGGCCACCGCCGACAACCGCCACCGGGGCGTGGCGGTCGGCGCTCATGCCGTCGATGCGCCACCCGAGATCGTCGGCGACGAACACCCGGTGGTCGGGGAGCCACGACAGTCCCGGAGGCATGACGGGTCGGGTCCCCACGCCGACGACGAGGTGCTGGGAGCGAGCGACCGGACGGCCCGCGGCGGCCACCACAAACCCGTCCCCGGTGAAGGAGATCTCGTCGATCGTCACGCCGTAGTGGATGTTGTGGATCTGGCGGGACGCCCAGGCGAGGTACTGCATGTACTCCCGCCGGGGGATGAAGTCGAACTGGGCGTTGAGGAGCGCGAACAGCCGGCCCGTGCTCACGAGGTAGTTCACGAAGGTCAGCTGGTGGGTCGGGTCCACGAGGGAGACGAGGTCCTTCAGCCAGGACGTCTGCATCCGGGCCCCCGTGTGGAGCAGGGAGGCGTGCCAGGTGGGACCGACCTGCCGGTCGAACAGGGCCATCGCTTCCGAGGTCGAGGACTGGTACAGGGCTGCAAGGCTGAGGTTGGCCGGGCCGGCACCAATCCCAACCGTGTGGAACCGGGGTACATCCGGGGT
>DASPZW010000166.1:0-7629 GCA_035636055.1 Actinomycetota bacterium | reverse complement strand
CGCCGGCCCCCGACGACTGGTGGGTGCCCCTCGCCCGGCACCTCGGCGACGCCTACCTTCAGTACGCCTTCACGGCGGGCACCGAGCAGGAGGTCGACTTCATCGCGGAGACGCTCGGAGCCACCCCGGGCGAGCGCCTGCTGGACGTCGGCTGCGGTCCGGGCCGGCATGCTGTCGAGTTCGCCAGGCGCGGCCTGCAGGTGCTCGGCATCGACATCTCGCCCGAGTTCGTCGCCATCGCCCACCGCCGGGCCGCCGACGCCGGGGTGCAGCCGTCCTTCTTCTCGATGGACGCCAGGGAGTTGCCGTTCGACGCCGAGTTCGATCTGGCCATCTGCCTCTGCCAGGGCGGGTTCGGCCTTGGGCTCCCCGACCTGCAGATCCTGCGGAACATCCGCAGGTCGATGAAGCCGGGGGGCCGGCTGGCGCTCGGGGCGGCGAACGTCTTCTACGCCCTGCACCACCTCTCGGCCAGTGACTCCCCCAGTGACTCCCCGGGGGGGACCCCGGCTCTCGGGGGTCAGGTAACCGGCGAGTTCGACCCGGTGAAGATGCTGTTCAAAGCGAAGGTCGAGGGCGTCATCGGGGCCGGGGGGGCGACGGCGGACTTCGAGATCTGGAACTCCTGCTACACGCCACGGGAACTGGAGTGGATCGCCAACGGGGCGGGCCTCGACCCGGAGGCGGTCTTCGGCGTGTCGCCGGGCGAGTACGGCCGGGATGTGCCCACCTTCGAGCACCCGGAGCTGCTGCTGATTGCCCGCAAGCCCTGACCCGGGCCGCACCCGGACGGCGGGGACCAAGCACGTTCCCATTTGGGGCAAGCTGACGGGGCAGGGAATTTTGCATGTTTTGCTGCCTCTTCTGCCCTGTTCGACCCGGATCCACCGGCTCTACCCTGCGCCTATGGGCGCCAGCCTCATCTTGCTGAACACCACCCTCAGCGTCGATCCTGGAGGCGAGATCGGCTGCGAGGTGAGAGTACACAACACCGGGGCGGTGGTGGACCAGTTCACCTTCACGGTCGTCGGGGACACCGCCCGCTGGGCGTCGTTTGACCCACCCACCATCTCCCTCATGCCTGGCGAACAGGGCTCCACAACGCTGAGGTTCCGCCCGCCTCGCTCCCCCGATACGCCGGCCGCCTCACTGCCCTTCGGGGTCAAAGCGACCTCACGCGAAGACCCTGAGGGCTCGGTGGTCGAGGAGGGCGTTCTGGTGGTGGGACGGTTCCTCGATACATTCGCAGAGATAATCCCCCGTACTTCGAGGGGGCGGTACTCGGGGCGCCATGAGATCGCCGCCGACAACCGGGGCAACGCACGGCTGAACGCAGCCGTTTCCGCCACGGACCCCGACAATCAGCTTGGCTTCGAGTTCCACCCGCCGGCGCTCGCCGCCGACTCCAACACCGCCGTCTTCAGCCGGTTGACCGTGAGGCCCCGCAAGCGGTTCCTACGGGGACCGACCAGAACCCATCAGTTCCAGGTCTTCGTCCGGCCGGAGGGGGCGGGGCCGATGACCCTGGACGCAAGCATGCTGCAGGAGGCGGTCATCCCGAAGTGGGTACCGAAGGCCGTGGTTGGCCTGCTGGCAGGCCTGGCGATCCTGGCCGTGCTGGGCAGGGTGGTTACCAACTCGGCAGCCCAATCCGCGGCACAGGCCCAGGTCGCGCCGGTCGCGGCTCGGGCGGACACCCTGCAGAAGCAGCAGGACCAAACGAACGTCGGGCTGATCAGCGCTCAGCAGGCGCTCCATAAGATCGACCCGAGCTACGTTGTTCCCACGCAGACCGCAATCCCGATCCCACCCCCGCTCGAGTCGCCCTCGCCGTCCACCAGAACTCCGACTTCGCCCGCCGAGACCGGCTCCCCGGTGGACGGCCGCCTGGGAGTGACAGCCGCTCCCGGTCAGGACGCACAGTCCGCGTACAACGCCCCTTCGGGCAAGACCCTGTCGGTCACGGACCTCGTGCTGGAAAACCCGCAGAGCGACTCGGGCACACTCTTCATCCAGCGAGATTCGACGGTGCTCCTGCAGCTCCGCCTCGACAACTTCAGGGACTTCGACTACCACTGGACGTCACCGTTGGTGTTCCTCCCCAACCAGCACCTGACGCTGCGGGCCCACTGCGAGAATGCAGCCCCCGCCCCAGGGCAGAGCGGAGCAGGCCAGCCGGCCAAGAGTTGCACCCCGGCCGCGTACTTCTCGGGGCTGCTCAGAGCGGCGAGCTGAGTCGACCCTACTCGGTCAGAACCACATGCTGACGATGAACCGCTCGGTGATGATGCTCGTGGCGGCGTTGGTCGTGATCTTCAGCGTCGCGGCTTGAGGACTTGCCACGCCAAGGGTGGCGATCACGCATCCGGAGCCACAGGTGATGGTGGCAAGAGCGCTGGACTGGATGGAGTTCGATCCCCGCTGGGCTCCGTCGCTGTCGGTGCCCACCCACGTGAACTGACCCGAGCCGGAGTCGTAGTTCACCACTGCATACATGATCTCGCTCGGGGTCTGAGTCCCTCCGTTCGTGCTGGGGGTGCTGACCTCCATCCTCACGGGGACATCGCGCGCCGGGAGGCTGAAGGTCTGCGAACCACCGGGCGCCAACTTGAAGTCCAATTGCTGACGGGTGCCGCTGCCCGCAGGTCCAGCAGGCCCCGGTGGGCCCGGGGGTCCCGGCGGGCCTTGTGGACCCGGAGGTCCCTGGGCGGTGGTCGCCCCGCCGGATCCTCCCGTTGCGCGGTCACCCTTCACTCCCTGGGCGCCCTGCGATCCGGCCGGCCCTTGCTGGTTCCAGGTGATGGACTGCTCGCCAGTTTGGCATTGCTCTCCCCCCTGGGCATCGATGACGCGGAGGCTGCCGCCGGGTATGAGCGCCGAGCGCGCCTGCCCGTCTGAAAGAATCGGGCGGTCACGGATCGCATAGCAGCCCGTGATCACCCCGGTGGTGGCGACCGGGCCCGTGGGAGCAGCAGCACCGGCGACTCCTGCCGCGAGCAGCAAGGCCGTCGCCGGGACCGCCGCGACTCTCCATGCTCTCCCCTTGACCACGTCCGCTCCTTCCGTCGTGGTTTTCGGTGCGGGTTCTTGCCCTCCTCAAAAACAGATGCCCCACTGGAGTGCCTGATACATCGATTGCACTTCCGGCTTGGGGAGGGGCGGCGGCTGCCGGGCGGTCAGTGGTGGAAGGCGGTGCGGGCCTGATCGGAGGGCTGCTGGGGCGAGCGTTCGAGGCGCTCGACGCAGCGGCGAAGATCCTCAACCAGGACTGCGGCCAGGTCCCGGCTCATGTCGTCCCGCACGACGATGCGGAGCACGGCGACGTCCTCGAGGTGGGGGGGCATCCGGTAGGCGGGGATCAGCCATCCCCGGCCCCTGATGGCGTCGGAAACGTCGTACACCGTGTATGGCACACCCTCTTTGATCCGGAAGGCGAACGCCGGGATGTCGTCGCCTTTCGACACGAGCTCGAAGGGGCCGAGGTGGTGGATCTGGTTGGCCAGCCACTGGGCGTTGCCCCGGCAGGCCTGCTGCACCCGGCGGTAGCCGTCGAAGCCGAGGCGCAGGAAGTTGTAGTACTGGGCTGCGACCTGCGATCCCGGGCGTGAGAAGTTGAGGGAGAAGGTCGGCATCTCGCCGCCGAGGTAGTCGACCTTGAACACGAGGTCCTCGGGCAGGCAGGCGGCGTCCCGCCAGACCACCCATCCGACGCCCGGGTAGACCAGCCCGTACTTGTGCCCGGAGGCGTTGATCGACGCCACGCGCGGCACCCGGAAGTCCCAGACGAGGTCGGGGTCGATGAAGGGCGCCACGAAGCCGCCCGAGGCGGCGTCGACGTGGATGGGCACGTCCGGGCCGCCGCCGGCCGCGAGGGCGTCCAGCGCCCCGGCGATGTCGAGGACGGGTTCGTACGCGCCGTCGAACGTCGAGCCGAGGATCGCCACGACCCCGATGGTGTTCTCGTCGCAGTGGGCGACGGCCGTCTCTGCGGTCAGGTGCGTTGCGGGCCCGACGGGCACGAGCCGGGCCTCGACGTCCCAGTACCTGCAGAACTTCTCCCAGACGACCTGCACGTTCGCGCCCATGACCAGGTTCGGCCGGTCGGCGGGCGCCCCCGCCGTCAGACGACGTTGACGCCAGCGCCACTTGAGCGCGAGGCCTCCGAGCATGCAGGCCTCGCTCGATCCGGTCGTCGAGCAGCCGGAGGCCTCTTCGGCCCCCGAGGCGTTCCAGAGGTCAGCCAGGATGTTGACGCAGCGGTGCTCGAGTTCCGCAGTCTGCGGGTACTCGTCCTTGTCGATGAGGTTCTTGGAGGCGCACTCGGCCATGAGCATGTCGGCCTGGCGGTCCATCCAGGTGGTGACGAAGGTCGCCAGGTTCAGGCGGGCGTTGCCGTCGAGGAGCAACTCGTCGTGGACGACCTGGTAGGCGGTGTCGGGACCGATGCCCCGCGGGGGGAGGCGGAGCCGGGTGACTTCGGCGACCTCGGCGGGAAGCTCGAACTGCGGGCGCATGCCGAGCTTGGCCTGGGCACGCGGGCCCGACTCGTGTCGGTGCAGCGCCACCGGCGCCCTCCTTTTCTGGTTGTCACCGCCCGCGGCCAGGCTACCCCGCGGGGACGGTGACGACCAGCAGGGCTACCGGATCTCGTCGAGCTGCAGCGCGAGTTCGTCATCGACAGCGGGCAGGCCGACGGACCGGATGTACTCCTCGACCATCTGCCGGGCGACATCGTCCGAGTACTGCACCGGCGGCGACTTCATGAAGTAGGCGGCCGGCCCCAGCAGCGCCCCGCCGACACCGGCGTCGAGCGCCAGGCGCATGCAGCGGACTGCGTCGATGACGACCCCTGCCGAGTTGGGAGAGTCCCAGACCTCGAGCTTGAGGTCGACGTTGATCGGGGCGTTGCCGAACTCCCGGCCCTCGATGCGGATGTGCGCCCACTTGCGGTCCTCGAGCCACGGCACGTGGTCGGAGGGCCCGATGTGGATGTTCTCGGCACCGAGGCCCCGCCGCAGCTGCGACGTGACCGACTGGGTCTTGGAGATCTTCTTGGAGGTCAGCCGTTCCCGCTCCAGCATGTTCATGAAGTCCATGTTGCCGCCGAAGTTGAGCTGGTAGGTGTGATCGAGGTGGACCCCGCGGTCCTCGAAGAGCTTGGCGAGGACCCGGTGGATGATCGTGGAGCCGACCTGGCTCTTGATGTCGTCGCCGATCAGCGGGATCCCGCGCTCGGCGAAGCGCGCCGCCCATGCCGGGTGCGAGGCGATGAAGACGGGCATGCAGTTGATGAACCCGACCCCCGCCTCGAGCGCCTGCTCCGCGTAGAACTTCGCAGCCCGCTCCGAGCCGACCGGCAGGTAGTTGACGAGGATCTGCGTCCTGGTGTCCCGGAGGACCTTGGCGATGTCGACCGGGGGAACCGGGGACTCGACGATCTCCTGGCGGTAGTAGCGGCCGAGGCCGTCCAGGGTCGGCCCCCGGGACACGGTGACGCCGGTCTCGGGCACGTCGGCGAACTGCATGGTGTTGTTGTGGCCAGCCTGCAGGGCCTTGGACAGATCGATGCCGACCTTGTCGGCGTCGACGTCGAAGGCACAAGTGAACTCGAGGTCTGAGACGTGGTAGCCGCCGAGGCGGACATGCATCAGGCCGGGGATGTCCGAGCCGTCGCCGGCGTCCCTGTAGAACTCAACCCCCTGGACCAGAGCCGAGGCGCAGTTGCCTGCTCCCACGAGGCCAACCCGGATCCGCTCCGTCATGTCGTACTCTCCTTTGTAAGGTCTACAGCGTTGTGGGAGCCGGTCCGGCACCGGCCGCCTTCTCTTCTGCAATGAGTCGATCGACCCATTCGATGTCCCTCGACGTGTTGTCGAGGCCGTGTTCCATCAGTCGGTAGGTGTAGGCGTCGATGCGCTCCTTGTAGGTGCGGAGCTGGCCGCGGATCTCGGCGACCTTGTCCGTCAGGTAGGCCCGGCGCCGCTCCAGCACCTCGACCCTGGCATCGGGGTTGAGGTAGCGGAAGAAGGCGAGCTTCACCCCGAAGCGGGCGTCGTCGGAGGCGGCGGAGGGCTCACGGAGCGCCTCGGTGAACATCTCCTCCCCCTTGGCGGTGATGCGGTAGATGTTCTTCCGCCGCACGACGTCGGCCTTGGGGAAGATGCGCTCGACGGCCCCTTCCACCTCGAGGCGGCGGATGGTGGGGTAGAGGCTGCCGTAGGAGACCTGCCAGAACTGGCCCAGCGTGGCACCGAGCTCTTTCTTGAGCTCGTACCCGTGCATGGTGCGGTCCTTCAGCAGGCCCAGCACCGCCATCTCCAGCATCATCGACCTCCACGACCACGGTAGCTCGGCCCAGCTCGGGGGAGACTATGTATCACCCCGATATATCGAGCCGATATATCTAACCGCGAGTATGACGCGAAATCAACGACCGGGGTTACAGGGGTTTGCCTGGCTGGTCCCATGAGGCCGGGGCTGGTGAGGCCCCGCTCGGGCTCTCCCGAAGAGCTTTGCGGGGGTCGCCTTCGTTACAATGGCCGAGCCGTGCGAGGGATCACTGACTACACGCTCGCCAAGCGGGCGGTCATTGCAGAGTTCCGCCGAGGCGGACTGACCCGGCTCGACATCTGCGATGCACATCCGGAGTTGATGCGGGCGGCCCGCAACATCGGGCGGCCCCTGAAACCCACGTGCCCGGTCTGCACCGGGTCGACGCTGCGGGAGGTGCGCTACGTCTTCGGGGACCAGCTCAAGGACCTGTCCGGCCGGGTGGTCTACCCCGAGACCTGGGTGAACCAACTCGTGGACTCCTACGACGAGTTCCGGTGCTACGTGGTCGAGGTCTGCATCGAGTGCTCCTGGAACCACCTCGCCGCCTGCTACCTCCTCGGCCGAAGCTTCGCCGGCTAGCGCGCCTTCCTCGTGCTCGCAGGGCCGGCACTCGCACTCGTCGCCACGTGCCTCCTCCTGGGCGTCGCCGCCATGTTCGCCCCCCGGCGCCCCGCCGACGGCCTTCCCGCCGACCTTCCCGTCGGCCTTCCCGCCGACCTTCCCGTCGGCCTTCCCGCTGGCAGGCGCGCCCAGCTTCGGATCGGGCTGAGCGGCCTGCGGGTCGGGATGCCGGAGGCACGGGCGGCGTTCGCCCTGGTCCCCCTCGGCGTCGGGTTGGGGATCGCCCTGGCGCTGGGGCTGATGCCGGGAACCGGCGTCGCCCTCGTCGGGGCCTTCGCCGCCTGCACCGCAGGGCACTGCCTGCTCGCCCGGGCGACCGCCAGCCGTGGCCTCGACCAGCCTCGGGGGGGTCTTGGTCCCGGCGGCGCTCACGCAGTCGGCGCGGTCGCGGCGTTGCCCGCCGCGTGGCTCACCCTCCTCGCCTGCTGCGTGCTCGCCGCGCTGTTGCGCCTGTCGACCCTCGACGTGACCACCGCGCTCGCGGCCCAGGCGGCCATCGGCCCGGGGGCCCTGGGCGGCCCATCGCTGTTCTCGGCCGTCGACGTGCTCGGGGGCCTCGTGGGGCTGATGGCGGGGGCCGCGTGGGTGGAGAACCTGCCGAGGCTCGGTGGTTCGCCTGCCGCGGACGGGCTCGATGCCTTGCTGCGCTGGGGTGAGGCGGCGCTTGCCGGGGCA
>DASPZW010000165.1:0-2979 GCA_035636055.1 Actinomycetota bacterium | reverse complement strand
CCGAGCTGCTCCGCACTGAGCTCCGGATCGCGCCATCGCCGGCCATGCGATCGCTCGTCGAGGAATTGACGGCCCGGTAACGATCCGTTATGCCCGCCGTGCTCGCGTGAGGGCATGGGTGAGGGCGGCGGTAGGGGCGTTGGGGGCGGCGGCACCGCTGTACCCGACGACCACGGGGTGCTGGTCATCCGCGCCTGGGTCGAAGCCCATCCCGAGCATCCCTTGCGGGCCGTGATCACGCAGTGGTCGGCGCACGGGGTCACGTCCACGACAGCGGCTGCGAGCGTCGAGGAGGTCGCCTCGGAGGTCGAGGCATGGTTGCGACGCATCCTTGCCGGCACCGCACCGGCGACCGAGCCCGGTTGACGGCGCGGTGACGCGTCGATCACGAAGGAGGGCTAGAACCGGTCCACTCATTCTCAAGGAGGCTGCCTGTGCCACAAGTCCTGAGCGCCCCTGGTCTGTACGTCGAGGAGATCCCGAGCGGGGTCCATGCGATCGTGGGGACCAGCACCTCCAATACCGCCTTCGTCGACTACTTCCCCCGCGGCCCGGTCGGCGTCGCCACCCGGGTGACCAGCCTCGCCGAATTCCAGCGGGTCTTCGGCGGCCCGGACGCGCAGAGCCTCGCGAGCTACGCCGTCACCCAGTTCTTCCTCAATGGCGGGCAGCTGGCCTGGATCGTGCGGGTCACCGGCAAGGCGGGCCAGGGGGGGACCCCGGCGACGCTGGCCGCCGCAGGCGCAGGGGGCTTGCCGCCTGCCGCGTCACCTCCGGCCGCCTCACCGCCCGCCGCAGCGGCGGCCCTGACGGCCCCCAGCCCTGGTTCGTGGGGCAACAACGTCCAGATTCTCGCCACCACGGTCGGACCCGCCGGCGCGTCCCCGCCGTCGTCGCCCAAGCTGTTCAACCTCTACGCCAGGGAGGTCGCCGATCCCAACGCCAAGCCCATCAAGGTGCTGCGCAGCGAGGTGCACCTCAGCCTCTCGACCGACGCCGCCGATCCGAACTTCGCACCGAAGGTGCTCAACGCCTCGTCCGACCTGGTGACCTTCCCCGGCGAGCAGATGGCGCCGCTCCCGTCCCTGCAGTCGGTGCCGGCGTCCGGTCCCGACGGCAAGGCCACGTGGAGCTCGCTTTCGGGCGGCACCGACCCGGTGATCCTCAACCCCGACGGCACGCCGAGTGCGACCTTCCCCGACTTCATCGGTGCCATCACGGGTACCCTGCAGCCGGGCACGTCGCCACTGGACCGTATCGAACCCTTCCACTTCGAGCTGCTGTGCGTCCCCTCGCTGACCCTGCTCGACTCGTCCAGCCAGGGGAGCCTCTACAACAGCGCCGCCGACACGATCACCGGCTACGCGCTGGAGAAGCGGGCCTTCGCCATCCTGGATCCGCCGCTGGACCTGACCCCCATGGCGATCCCCCCCGACACCCCCGACCCGGCGGCCGCCGTCGCCAGGCTGATCACGTGGCTGGAGGGGGCGGCGGGGTCGGGCGCACCGTCGCCGACAGCCAACGGGGCGCTGTACTACCCGTCGATCACCGTGGCCGATCCCCTCGCCAGCGGGCGGCCGAAGCGGATCCCGGCCA
This sequence comes from Actinomycetota bacterium, assembly GCA_035636055.1. Lineage (GTDB taxonomy): Bacteria > Actinomycetota > CADDZG01 > JAHWKV01 > JAOPZY01 > JAOPZY01. The sequence goes on along the minus strand of DASPZW010000165.1, from coordinate 1,383 downwards.
GTGGGACGCTGGCCGGCATCTACGCCAGGACCGACGCCGACCGCGGCACCTGGAAGGCCCCCGCCGGCATCGAGGCCACGCTCTCCGCCGCCGCTCCGGCCCTGACCCTCACCCAGGACGACAGCGGCAGCCTCAACCCACTCGGCATCAACGCCCTCCGGACCTTCCCGGGCTTCGGGTCGGTCGTCTGGGGGGCCCGGACGCTCCTCGGCGCCGACCAGCAGGCGAGCGAGTGGAAGTACGTCCCGGTGCGGCGGATGGCGCTCTACATCGAGAACAGCCTGGTCGACGGGCTGAAGTGGGTGGTCTTCGAACCCAACGACGAGCCGCTCTGGTCGCAGATCCGCCTCAACGTCGGCACGTTCATGCACGACCTGTTCCGGCAGGGGGCCTTCCAGGGCATGACCCCGAAGGACGCCTACCTGGTCCGGTGCGACAGCACGACCACGACCCAGAGCGACATCGACAAGGGCGTCGTGAACATCTACGTCGGCTTCGCACCGCTGAAGCCTGCCGAGTTCGTCGTCCTGCAGATCCAGCAGCTTGCTGGCCAGACCCAGGCTTAGGAGGACCACGTGGCTCAGTTCACCGTCAACGCGACACGGTTCGACCCCTACAAGAACTTCAAGTTCCGCCTCAAGTGGGACGGCAAGTATGTCGCCGGGATCAGCAAGTGCAGTTCGCTCAAGCGCACGACCGAAGTGGTCAAGCACCGGGAGGGTGGCGACCCGTCGTCGAGCCGCAAGTCCCTAGGCCGCACCGAGTACGAGGCCATCACCCTGGAACGGGGCGTCACCCACGACAAGGAGTTCGTGCAGTGGGCGAACAAGGCGTGGGTGCACGGGGCCGGGCTCGGGGCCGAGGCGTCGCTCAAGAACTTCCGCAAGGACGTGATCCTCGAGGTCTACAACGAGGCAGGCCAGACCGCCATCGCCTACAAGATCTACCGCTGCTGGGTGTCGGAGTACCAGGCCCTGCCGGAGCTCGACGCCAACGCCAACGCCATCGCCATCGAGCAGATCAAGCTCGAGAACGAAGGATGGGAGATCGACACGTCGGTCCAGGAGCCGACGGAACCGACCTTCACGGCCCCGTAGGTGACGGAAGTATCCGCCGCCGGCCTGCTTGCATTGTGGGAGCGGGTCGCCACCGAGCCTCCGGGCCGGCGCGCCTCGGTGCTGCTGTCGTGGGCGGCCCCGGACGCCGACCCGGCCGGCGTGACGGTGGGCGAAGAGAACGACAAGCTGCTGCGCCTGTACCAGCGTGCCTTCGGAGGGGCGCTGTCGGGCGTGGTCGACTGCCCTGCCTGCGGCGAGCCACTGGAGGTGACCGTGGGCGTTGCCCAGCTGATCGGGGGCCTGGCGGGGGCTGGGGCTGGGGCTG
>DASPZW010000164.1:0-7063 GCA_035636055.1 Actinomycetota bacterium | reverse complement strand
CCACATTCCGGGGTTGACGGGCGGGAGCTCCGAGCGCGTGAGTACTACCACAATGTCAACCGGGAGTAGTTGCGGACCTGGCTGCTCCCGTTCGGGTTCAGCATGATCGACACGTTCTCGACGCCGGGCGACATCTATGCCGTCGCCGTCAAAATCGGGGGGAGCCGGTGAAGGTTGGCGTGACCGAGGTCCTGCGGGTCTACCCATATCCGGAGTCGGACTACGCCCACTGGGGATCCGACGTCTTCCAGGGGTTCCAGCTCACGGAGGCCGGGTACCGGCTCGTCGACGTGCCGACCATCCGCTCCGTGTGGCGTGCCAGCGTGGAGGAAACACGGTGGAAGTACGTCCACCAGGGGGGATGACGCCTGCTCCGGGGCCGGGACTCGAACCCGGAACCTATTGATTAACAGTCAACCGCGCTGCCAATTGCGCCACCCCGGAAGGGTACAAACGAGAATAGCATCGGTTCCCTGGGCTTCCCTCCCGGTTCCGGGAGGGCGGGCCGGGGAATAACCTGGCAAAAGAAACCACCGATGGAGGTGAGCACGATGTCACGATTCAAGCTCGGCCTCACGCTCGGACTGGCCGTCGGCTACGTCCTCGGCACCAAGGCCGGTCGTGAGCGGTACCTCCAGATGCAGCGCAACGTGCGGCGTGCGGAGCGGATCTGGCAGAAGGTGTCGTCCTCCAGCCTGGCCAAGAAGGCCGCCGACAAGGCAGGGGGGGCGGTGGGGTCCGGCCTCAAGAACGTGGCGGTCAGCAAGATCCCGTGGATGAAGGACCGGGTCGCCGACCGGATCTCGCGGGACAACTTCCGTGAGGACCGCGAGCCCCAGCGAGCCAGCTCTTTTTAGGCTCTAGCTCTCCAACTAGTGCTCGTGCCCCTCGGCCCCCGACCGGGGCCCGCTGGCACCTTCTCAACATCCGGGCTCGCCCGGGTGACCGCAGCAGCCCTTCAGCAGCACGGTCGCGCGGAACCGGTTGCGGACGAACTTGGCCCACTTCTCCCGGGCTGGCATGCCGGGCTGCTTGAGGTTGGTGAAGAACGCACGGGCCTGAGCTGAGCGTCGGGGCACGGGCCGGGCTTACTCGAGGAAGTCCCTGAGCTTCTGCGACCGAGACGGGTGGCGGAGCTTGGACAGGGTCTTGGACTCGATCTGGCGGATCCGTTCCCGGGTGACCCCGAACTCCCGGCCCACTTCCTCGAGGGTGCGAGGCATGCCGTCGTGGAGGCCGAAGCGCAGCTGGATGACCTTCTTCTCGCGCTCGGACAGGGTGTGCAGGACCGCCTCGAGCTGCTCCTGCAGGAGGATGAACGAGGCGGCGTCCAGGGGCACAACCGCATCGGAGTCCTCGATGAAGTCCCCGAGGTGGGAGTCCTCCTCCTCGCCGATCGGCGTCTCGAGCGATACCGGCTCCTGGGACACCTTGAGGATCTCCCGGACCTTGTCCGGCGTCATCTCCATCTGCTCGGCCATCTCTTCGGCCAGGGGCTCCCGCCCGAGGTCCTGGAGGAGCTGGCGCTGGACCCGGACCAGCTTGTTGATCGTCTCCACCATGTGGACCGGGATGCGGATGGTGCGGGCCTGGTCGGCGATCGCCCGGGTGATGGCCTGGCGGATCCACCATGTCGCATAGGTCGAGAACTTGTAGCCCTTCTTGTAGTCGAACTTCTCGACGGCCCGGATGAGGCCGAGGTTGCCTTCCTGGATCAGGTCGAGGAACAGCATGCCCCGGCCCACGTAGCGCTTGGCGATGGAGACGACAAGCCGCAGGTTGGCCTCGACCAGCTTGCGCTTGGCCAGCAGGCCGTCGCGGACGATCCGCCGGCAGATCTCCCGAGCTTTGTCGACCGAGGGCTTGGTCGCCTCCACCTCGAGGTTGGAGCGGCGGGCAAGCTCACGGATCGCATCGACGTCGAAGTCGGTCTTGGCGTCGATCATGTCCTCGGCCATGAGCCCGGCCTCGATGCGCATCGCCAGATCGACCTCCTGCTCGGCGGTCAGCAGGGGAACCTTGCCGATCTCCTTGAGGTACATCCGGACCGGATCGTTGGTCGGTGCCTTCAGCAGATCCGGGTCCCGACGGAAATCCTCGACGTCGTCGCTGTCGGCACCAGGCTCGTGGTCGACGACCTCGATGCCCTCTTCCGCGACGAGCGCGTAGACGTTGTCCACCTGCTCCGCCGAGAGGTCGAGCGCCCCGAGGGCGTCGGCGATCTCGTCGGCGGTGAGCCAGCCCTTCTCTTTCCCCCGAGCGACGAGGTCACGGACTTCGTCGACATGCACATCCTTGGGGGCGGTTCTGACCTCATCTGTCATCGAAGCGCCTCCGCTGTGATTCCAGCCGCATCAGCTCCTCGAAGAGCGAGTCGGAGCCGGCCGGGTCTGCCCCTGGTTCGAGCCGTCCGAGTGTAGCCCGAAGCGACTGGATCTGCCGTTGCAACCTGAATTCCTCCAAACGTAGGAAGACCTGGTCCACCGCCTCGTCGGTCGGCGGGGTCATCGCAAGCTCTGCCGCGAGCCGCCGGGTCTCCTCGTCCGGCAGCCCATCCAATATCGACGCCGTGGTCGGGCTCCTTGAGGAGGCAAGCAGGCCGCGGAGCAGGAGGCGGTGCTCCGGCACGGTGAAGTGGTCCTCGGTGATCCACTCCTCGATCTGGCCAAGCCGCCGGGGCTCGTCGAGCAACCGGGCCAGTGCCTCCCGTTCCTGGCGGATGTGGCCGGACAAGCGTGCCTCCCGAGGCCGGGGCGCCCCCCGCGGCTCGACCGCTCCCATCTCGGAGATCTCCTGCTGGACCTGGCGCTCGTCGACGCCGAGCAGCTTGGCGATCCGGAAGGCGTACTCGCCCCGGACGACCCGGCTCGGCTCGCTGCGCAGCACCGGGGCCAGGTCCCGCAGGGCCATGCCCTTGCTCTCGGGCGTGTCCAACCGGTGCCGGCGCAACACCGCCTCGATCATGAACCAGCGCAGGGGCACCGCGGTGGCGAGCACCGCCTCGACGGCCTCGGCCCCCCCGTCCGGCGGGGCGGCGAGGGCCAGGTCGGCAGGGTCCTTGCCGGGCGGCAGCAGGGCGACCAGGACCTCGACGCCGACCTTGGCGTCGATCCCGAAGCCCCGCTCCGAGGCGAAGGAGCCCGCCGCGTCGGCGTCGAAGGCCAGGACGACGCGGTCGCAGAAGCGCTTGATCGTGGCGAAGTGATCCTCGCCGAGGGCCGTCCCGCAGGTGGCCACCGCGGAGGTGACCCCGACCTTGTGCAGCGCGATCACGTCGGTGTACCCCTCCGTCACGACGGCCTTGCCGGTGCGGACCATCTCCTTCTTCGCCCGGTCGAGGCCGTACAGGAGCTTGCTCTTGTGGTACAGAGCGGTCTCGGGTGAGTTCAGATATTTCGGGGGCTCGTCACCGAGGGCGCGGGCGCCGAAGCCCACCACGTCGCCGGCGAGATCGGCGATCGGGAACACGAGACGGCCCCGGAAGCGGTCCCGGTGCTCCCCCGACTCGGTGACGAGCGCGAGACCGGCGTCGACGATGACGTCCGGCGAGAACTTCGCTGCCAGCAGGTGCCGGTACAACGTGTCTCTGGCCGCCGGGGCGTACCCCAGGCCCCAGGCCCTGGCGTCCTCCTCCGAGAACCCACGGCTCTCGACGTAGCGGCGGGCGCCCGCGGCCTCGCTGGACCCGTTCAGCAATCGGGTGAAGTACTCCCCCGCGGCCTTCGCCGCCTCCATGAGCCGGCGGCGCCCTCCCCCCGACGCAGGCGCAGCCCCCACCTCCGAGCGCAGGGTGATCCCCAGCCGGCCCGCCAGCCGCTCGGCGGTCTCGGTGAACGAGAGCCCCTCGGCGGCGCGCAGGAACGAGAAGACGTCGCCGCCTGCCCCGCACCCGAAGCAGTAGTAGACCTGCTTGGCCGGGTCCACCGTGAACGACGGGGTCTTCTCCTGGTGGAACGGGCAGAGCCCCTTGAAGGTCCGCGGGCCCGCCTTGCGCAGCTGGGTGTGGGCCAAGATGACCTCGACGAGGTTGGCCCGCTCCCGGACCTCCGCAAGGTCCTGCTCGTTGAAGCGGCCCGGCACTTACCGCCCCCGGCGCCTGCCCGAACGGTAGAGCGCAAGCCCCACGACGCCCAGGAACCACAGGGCCGCGATGATCAGGAGCCAGTGCACGATCCTGATGATGATGCTGAGGACCACCAGCAACACCCCCACCATGATGGCGATCTTGATGAACAGCCCCAGGGCGCTCCCACGATCCTCGCTCTCGCTCATCGCTGCACCTCGATCCTCTCGAACTCCCGCTGGGCGAACCGGTCGGTCATCCCTGCCACGTAGTCCACCACCCTGACGTCCGGCGCCGCATCCGCAACGCCCTCCTCCGGGAGCGCTTCGGGGTGCGTGCCGTACCACTCGCAGACGGTCCGCAGCACGGTCCGGGCACGCTCGACCTGGTCGGCCACCTGCGGGCGTTGGTAGACCGTGCGGAACAGGAACGTGCGTGTCTCCAGCATGACTGCCAGCTCCTCGTCGCGCATCGTCACCGCCGGCTGTCCCAGGCTCGCCTCGACCACGGCCTCCACCATGGCGTCGACCCGGTCCGAGGAGGTGTCGCCGAGGGTGGTGCGCGTAGCGGCGGGCAGATCGGATGGTACGAGGACTCCCGCCCGCAGCGCATCGTCGATGTCGTGGTTGACGTAGGCGATACGGTCGGCGTAGCGGGCGATCTGTGCCTCGAGCGTGGCGGGCGGCGGCATGGACCAGGTGTGGTTGACGATGCCGTCACGCACCTCCCAGGTGAGGTTGAGCCCCCGCCGCCCCGCCCGGGTCTCCAGGCAATCGACGATGCGCAGCGACTGCTCGTTGTGGCGGAAGCGCCGGCCCAGGAACTCGCTCAGCACGTCCTCCCCGAGATGGCCGAAGGGGGTGTGCCCGAGGTCGTGCCCGAGGCAGATGGCCTCCGCCAGGTCCTCGTTCAGCTCCAGCGCCCTGGCGATGGTCCGGGCGACCTGGGTGACCTCCAGCGTGTGGGTGAGGCGCATCCGGAAATGGTCGCCCTCGGGGGCCAGGAAGACCTGGGTCTTGTGCGCGAGCCGACGGAAGGCCTTGGCGTGGAGGATGCGGTCCCGGTCCCGCTGGAAGGCGGTCCGGAGGGGATGCGGCTCCTCGGGGATCTGCCTCCCGCGCGACGCCGCCGAGCGGACGGCCTGCGGCGACAGCCGGGCCGCCTCCGCCACCTCGAGCCTCTCCCTGACGAAGGCGAGCCGACGGGTGTCCACGGGAGACAAGCGTAACGCCTGGTTTTCCTCTCGCCTGGACCCCCCTGGTTTTCCTCTCGCCTGGACCCCCCCTGGACACCCCCTGGCCATCCGGGCCTCAGCCGGCGTGCTCGCCCCGTGTCAGGTGTCGGGCCATGCGCAGCGAGAGGGCCATGATCGTGAGGGTCGGATTGACGCCGCCGGCCGAGACGAAGACCGAGCCGTCGGCGAGGTAGACGTTGTCCAGATCGTGGACGCGGCCCCAGGCGTCGACGACAGAGGATGCAGGGTCGTTGCCCATCCGCGCCGTGCCCATGATATGGGCGGTGCCGGTGGCCCCACCGAGCGTCCCGGTCGGCACGACCTGGCCCGCCACGGACCCCGGTGCCGCCTGGCAGATGGCAGCGAGCTTCGGACCGTAGAAGTCCGAGGAGGCCAGCTCGAACGGGTGCGACGAGTGTGTGATGCGCGGGACCGGGAACCCGTACACGTCGTGGAGGTCCGGGTCGAGGTCGACCCGGTTGGCGAGCTGCGGCACGTCCTCCCCCACCATCTGCAGCCCGGCCAGATGCTCGCGGAGGAGCGAGGCACGCATGGCATCCTTGTGGGCGGTGCCTGTCAGACCCTGGAGCGCGGCATAGAGCCCCGCCTCCTCGAGGACCAGCGTCCCGGCACCGACCTCGCAGATGCCGCCCTCGAGGTAGGGCAGCCCCGCCGCCGTCGCCGCGGCGCCGGTGTGCGGGCCGACGAAGTCGTCCAGCGTGAACACGCTCGACGGCCCCCGCCACGCGTGCACGTTGCCGGCGAAGGTGGCCACGGCGAGGGTGAGGAAGTGGAACATCAGGTTGGCGCCGAGCTGCCCCGACCGGTTGCCGAGGCCCCCGCGGTGAGCCGGGTGGCTGGTGGCGGAGAGCAGCAGGAGCCGGGCGGTCTCGATCGCCGAGGCGGCGACGACCACCACGTCGGCTCTCTCCCGCTGGACCCGCCCGCGGCTGTCGAGAAAGCTCACACCCCGTGCCGCCGTCCCCCCGGCGTTGAGGTCGATGCGAAAGGCGAACGCCCGCGACCGGAGCTCGGCCCCCGCCCGTATGGCGGGGTGGAGGAAGTTGAGTGCGGCCCCACCCCGCGCGTTGATGGGGCACCCGAACCCGGAACAGAACCCGCAGGAGTTGCACCTCGGCCGGCCATCGAACTCGACGGAGTTGATCGCCATGGGGAAGGGATAGGCGTGGTAGCCGAGCGTAGCCGCGCCCTCGGCGAAGAGCGTGCTGGAGTACGTGGGTGGGTTCGGTGGCATGACGAACTGCCGGCGCCTCGGTGCCTGCGCCAGCGTGGCTGCGGGCATGGCGCCGATGTCGCCCTGCACGCCGAGGCGCTCCTCGACCTCGTCGTAGAAGGGGGCGAGGTCGCCGTACGAAAGCGGCCAGTCGGCCACGTTGGCCCCGGGAACCGGCCCGTAGAGGCTCCGCCCGGCGAAGTCCTGCTTCCACAGGCGTGGCGTCTTGGCGTCCCAGTGGATCGTGCCGCCCCCGACGGTCGTCGGGAGGTCGTTCACGTCGCCGACGAACGAGCGCGCTACGCCCTGCTGCGCCTCGGCTTGCGTGCGGGAGGTCCGCGGCTCCAGGATGACGTCCTGGTCCTCGAAGTAGCGTCCCGTCTTGACCTCGTCGTTGCCGAACAGCGAGCCCACCTGCCCGGACGTACCGAGGCCGGGGAGCAGGTTGCGGCCCTTCTCCACGACGAGCACGTCGAAGCCCGCCCGGGCGAGTTCGAGGGCGGCAACGCTTCCCCCGCCCCGGAGCCGACGA
>DASPZW010000163.1:0-3094 GCA_035636055.1 Actinomycetota bacterium | reverse complement strand
CCGTGCGCGGGCAGGGCCAACCCCGCTGCCCGCCGGCCCATGGTTTCCGCCTGCTGTTCCATCCGGGTGTCGTCGTTGATCGGGATCCCGCCGATGTGGACGGTGGGGTTTACCTGCCCCGACTTCTGCTGGACGACATGCCAGGACTCGTGTGGCAGGTGACGCTCCTGTCCCGGGGCGAGATGGATGTCGGTCCCGCGGGTGAACGCCAGGGCCTGGATGCGTGCCGGCTGGGGTGAGTTGTAGTGCACGCTGACGTCGGCCATCGAGAAGCCGGAAAGATGCTCGACCCGGGCCTGGAGGGGGACGGGGAGACCCCTCGAATCGCCGCTCCCGACGTTGTCCAGGACCGCCGTGGGGTGGACGGGGAGGCTGGCGAAGTTGTGGGCAAGTCCTGGGCCGGCGGGCAGAAGAGCGCGCTCGGCTCCGGCGCCGTTGGCGGCGCGATGGTCAGGCGCTGGCGCCCTGCCTGCTGGTCGCGTGGTGCGTTGCCAGACTAAGCGTTCGTCCTTCTCGTGGGACTTTCCCGCTCAGCGTAGTGCCGGCCCGTGAATGGGGCGTCATCCCCGCGTCAACGTCGCGCATCGTGGGGAGGTTGGGGTGTGTGCGGTAGTCGAGCTAGCGCCTCCGCGGTTCAGGCTTCGGCCTGATCCGACGCACGGGCTGACGCTCGATAGTCGGCCTGGATCCGGCTGACCATGGAGCGGGCCTTGGAGCCGTGCTCGGCGCAGGTGTCGAGCTTCTCGAACGCCAGTTGGTAAAGGGCAAGATCGGCCGGGTCGCGGAGCAGCAGCTCGTTGGCGTAGGTCTCGACGCTGACCAAGCGGTCATCGAAGATGGCGAACGGGTTGAGCGGCACGAGGGGGACCTGCGCCGTCCATGGGATGACACCGAGACGCACATTCGTCAGGCGGGACAGGGAGGCTACGTGCCGCAGCTGCGCCACCATTACCTCCGTCGGGCAGTACCACCACCGCAGAGCCCCTTCGGTGATGACGAACTTGAACTGCTTCGTGGTGTCGAGCAGCACTTTCTGCCGGTCGAGACGGGTCGCCGAGGCCTCTTCGACGTCCTCGGCGGTGTGGGTGGCCCCGACTTCCTGGAACACTCGGCGGGCGTAGTCGGCGGTCTGGAGAAGCCCAGGGATCATGGCCGGCTGGAAGACTCGCAGCAGCGAAGACTCTGCCTCGATCTTGCGAACCTGCTCCTGCTTCTTCCGCATGCCGGAGCGAACGATGCTGTCCCAACTGGCCAATTCCGAGTGAAGCGAGTGAAGGTCGTCCGAGAGTCTCGTGCGGATGCGCTTGGGGGCCTCGAGTGCGTCGAGCAGCCGCGTCAGGGTTGATGCCCTCGGGACGATGTTGCCCGTCTCGATCCTCGAGATCGTCGCCTGATTGAGGCCGGCAGCGTCCGCCAGCTCGGGGCCCGTCATGGCCCGGTCGAGTCGGAGCTTGCGGAGGGTGGAGGCGATCTCCGAGCGGTGGTCGGTCAGGGGGACCGAACCCCGGACAGGTAGTCGTCGAGCGGCAGAGCGAGGGCCAAGGCCTGATCCCGGCGCCGGCGGTACGCCGACAGCGGGATCGACAACCTGATCGGCACCGAGCCAACGCCCGTGCTCGTCGTAGCGCATCAGGACAAGTGTCGAGTCGTCAAAGAGCCAGAAGTCCTCTTCCCCCAGCTCCGGCAGCTCGCCGTCGCCGACATGGAGGATCCCGATGTCCTCGCCGGCTGCAGTGTTGTCCGGGTATCCCCACTCGACCTCGAAGCGCAGGTAGTCCGTGAGCGGGCCCCGGATGACGTGTACACGCTGCATCGGCCGTCCAGCGGCGGCGTGCGCCCGTATGTTGGACTGCCAGGCAAGGTCGTCGGGGTCCGGCCCGGGTTTGGGTGCCCCCGCAAGGAACGCACGGAGCGCCTCCTCCACTTCAGGAACGTCGTAACGAGACAGCGTCTCGAGACGGAATGCCCTGTGGGCGAACGTCTCGAACAGCCGGCTGAACTCCTCGGGAGTCATGTCGTCAGGGTCCCGACAAGGGTGGCCAGGATGCGACTGGTCGCAGACGCTTGGGTCCTGTGCCCAGGGGCCGACGCTCGGGCAGCACTCCGTCGAGGTCGCCCGGGCCCTAAGGGCGATACGAGCGGCACGGAATTCGGCCCTGATGTCAGCCGCCGACCTGAGCACCCTGGCGATGAAGGACACGAAGAGTGGGGGGACGGAGATCGACGTCCGGGCCATTCGAGGGGAGGGCCCGGGCGAGGTTTCCACAAGAGATCGGGTGGGCACGGCACCGCCTCTACGGACGGCACTCCCAACCGAGCCCCTGCACCCCAACCGGCGCGGGCACGGTCACCATCGCACGGTTGCCGAGAAGGTTGTGATCTCCATCCCGCTCCCACCATCGCTCGCGCTGTGAAACGAGACACAAGAGGATCCAGTCCAAAATTCGAAATTAGTCCTACGCCGCAATCCGAAGGCTCCCACGACAGAGCCTGCAGCGCGGCGAGTTCAGGAGCTCTCGATGTGGTGCTCTACGCGTGCCGGCCGCCGCGGAAGATCAGCGCAGCTAAAGAGGAGGCCCCGTCCGTGCTACCAACACACCGGGGCCTGGCCGGAACATAGAAGGCTTCAGGGCACGACGATGGTGGCCCGGAAGGCCACGATGAACTGGGCGCACACCTTGCCCGGCGGGCACACGGGCACACCATTGGACTGGATCATGGTCGTGCCGTGGCCGGTGGCGGTGATCCGCCAGGCCTGGTAGCCGGGGTCCGGGGTCAGGGTCTCGGGGGCGACGCTGAGGATGCCGGCCGTCGCGGTCGGGCTGCTCCACCGGAGGTTGCCGCCGAGGCGCAGTTCCGCAGCCGACCCGAACGGGAGTGTGAGGACCTTCCCGGTGTCCGCCTGGGTGATGACGAGCGCCACCGGCGCGGTGGAGGGGACGGACCCGGGCGTGCCGGTCGGCGTGCCCGTTTTCGGCGTGGTGTGCGCCGCGGTGGGGGTTGACCCCCCCGTCGGTGACGCCGTGGCTCCCACCGTGGATGCCGAAGAGGACGGGCTCGCGGCGGTCGTCACCGTGGCCGTGGCCGGCCCGGG
>DASPZW010000162.1:0-4020 GCA_035636055.1 Actinomycetota bacterium | reverse complement strand
GCGGCACAGCCACCCCGGTACCGGGTCACGCGAGCCTCATCGAACCCGAAGGCCTCGGGCCAGAGGGGGTCAGTGTCCAGCGCGGTGGCCTCCTCGGCCCTCTCCAGGGAACGAAGGCACTCGATCGTGTTTCGAGCCCTGGCCTGGATGGAGGCTTCGAGGACGGCCAGCCTGGCTTGCGCCTCCGGGGGGGCAACGCTGCGGGCATGGACCAGGCAGCGCACCGCATCATCGGGCAGGTGGGTCTGAGCTGCCCAATAGCCCATGCACCCCGCCATGTAGGCTTCGAGCGCCGGGCTGCCTGACCGCTGCGCGTACGCAACAGCCGCCCGGTGGTGCTCCCCGGCCGAGCGCTCGTCACGCACATCATCTGCGAGCCATGCTGCGAGCAGCGACGTGTTCGAAGCGGTGGCTGCCAGCTCCCCCGACCAACCGAACTCGTCGATCAGACTACGAACGTGGTCGAGATGGGCCAGGACAGGGCCGAGAAGTTGACGCGCGGGGGCGCTGTCGTCCAACCGCCGGTAGCTGCCGGTGATGGCCGTCAGGGCCTCAAGGGCGCCGTTCTCGTGCAGATGGGCAGGGTGGCTGACGAGACTGCGTGTGACCTCACCCCCGGGGGCAGCACAGCCCACACGGCCGCCGCCTTCGCTGCCGAGGAGAACAGATCCAGGAACTCCCGTCGCTCCACGTCGTCCCGATCCTCGATGGTGCTCCCTTGCATTGTGACGGACGCGGGAACCTGCCGGAAGGGGCCAACCAGGCCCAGCTCCTCGGCGGTGGTCTGGAAGAGCCGGCAGAGGAGCTTCGGGTAGGGCGCTCGGGGCATGGTGATGCCCCGCTCCCACCGGCTGACCAGGTGGCGGGTGACCGCGACTTGCCGTTCACCAATCTCGATGCCGGCATCGAGATTGCCCTCGGGCCACGTCCTCCTGGGACCAGCCTCGCAGTATCCGTTGGGCCCGTAGGCGCTCGTTCGCCACAACCTTCACCTTCTGGACGAGGATGTCTGGCGATCCTACTCACCCACCGTGGCGGGCTCAAGGCCGTGTGACCGAGATGCCACTGGATGATCCTCCCAAGGAGTCGGGCAGCCCGTAGGGTCGAGGTCATGGAAGAGCGCCGCAAGCACGACATGCTCCCGAACTTTGGGTCAAAACGACCGCAAATGGGCACTTTTGACCCAAAGTTGGTGTCCATTTCTGGGACGGACGACATCGGGGCCGGAGTCGCACAGCCGGCATCCGGGCTAAGTAAACGGTATTGGGGCTAGCTCAAGGGCTAGCTCAACCCGACGGGCGTGCGCGGGTCCCGATGGCGGGTGGTCCGTCGTGTCATTGAAGCGAGCACCCGCTCGTAGAAGGCCAGGTGCTGGCGGGCGGTCCGCGCCCAGCTGAAGCGGGCGGCCACCGCCGGGCCCCCGGCGGCCAGGCCCAGGCGACCGGCGCGGTCCGTCATCATCCACAGCATCGCCTCGGTCAGCGAGGCAGAGTCTCCCGCCCGGGCAAGGACCGCCTCGCCGCCGCCCAGGAACTCACGGAAGACCGGGATGTCGCTCGCCACCACCGGCAACCCGGCCGCCATCGCCTCCAGCACGACGAGACCGAACCCCTCCTTGACCGAGGGGAAGACGAACGCGTCGGCCGCCTGGTACCAGCCGGGCATCTCGTCGTCGGGCACGGTGCCGAGCACGACGACGTCGCGATCGGAGAGCCCGAGGTCTGCCGCCCGGGCCAGGGCCGCCTCCCGGTACGCCGCGTGGTCCTGGAAGGAGTGCCCGCCGACGACGGCGAGCATCGGCGGCGGATCGAGCTGGTGCCGGAGCGCCCCCAGAGCCTCGACGAGATGGAGGCTGCCCTTGCGCGGCTCGATGCCGCCGACGGTGAGGAACAGGAAGCGTCCGTCGGCGCCGGCCCGGGCCCGCAGCGCAGCGCGCTGCACCACGGATGCCCGTCCGGTGGCAAACCGCGCAGCGTTCACCCCGTTGGTGACGACGGTCGCTTCGACGCCGTAGCCCTCCGCGAGCGCCCGGCGCCAGAACTCGCTGACCACGAGGAGGTGGTCCGGCTCCAGCACCGATCGGTGCTGGCAGTTGACGAGGGCCGACGTCGTGAAGTCGTCGAGGTGGTGGACGGTCCGCACGATCGGGAGGCAGGGATGCTCCTCGCGCAGGCGCACCGCGGCCGTCGAGGCGATGCAGTCCTGGACGTGGACGATGTCGAACCGCCCCGGGACCGCCGCGGCGAGGCCCGCGGCGAGCGCGTCCACCGAGGCGAACACCCGGTCCTCCAGGGTGCCCCCGGGCTCGGGCCCCGCGAAGATCGTGTGCGGTACGTCCAACGGCCGGAAGAACCCGGCGCCGGGGTCGCCGATGGTGAAGACGTGCACGGGGCAGCCGGCGGCATGCAACGCTTCGGCAAGCTCCAGGGTGTGCACCGGCCCGCCCCGCGGGCGTGTCGAGTACGTGACGAGGCAGATGCGGGGCAGCCCGGTCAAGCGGGGCGCCGCGCTTGTGCGATCGAAGGGTCTCGGGCGACGATGGCGGCGGCCAGCAGCGCCGCCCGGGTGGCGGTCGGGGCAAGGATGCAGCCCGCCTCCTCCAGGGCCGCGCCCTGCCGGGAGCGCACCTGGGGATCCGCCTCGGTGCCGAGGACGTAGGCGACGACCCGGGGACCGGTCGGCCTGGCCGTCACCGAGCGGCACGCCGGCGCCAGCACCGATGCCGGGTCTGGGTGGCCGCCGAAGCCCAGCACGACGTCGATCAGCACCACGCCGACCGTCGGGTCGCGAGGGGCCGCTGCGATGCGATCCGCCCGGTCGCCGGGGTCGATCATGGGATGCGGTCGTCCACGGGTGTACTCCTCCTCGCCCAAGTCCAGGCACACGTGCCCCCCCGATGGACCGGGAAGCCCCCATGCCGCCTCGAGCGGCGCGTTCGAGTGGACGGGGCCGAGGTGCCGGCTCATCACCACCATCGACTCGTATGCGAGCGTCCCACCCGAGAACAGGCCGAGGACGGCGGTGCGGCCCGGGTCCAGCCCGGCCAACGACGCCGAGACGACCGACGCCAGCCCCGTCGAGGGGTCGGGCACCGACACGCCGAGCCCCCGCAAGGTGCACACGACCCCTGCCTCCAGGGTGTCGGTGACGACGACACCGGCCGGGGCCGCCACCGGCTCGGCGAGGCCGACGAGGGCGGCGACCACCGGCTTGCCCGGGCCCCCCGTGGCGGCGGCGGCGAGCAAGCCCGCTGCCACGCCGGGGGAGGGAGGTTTCGACACGAGCAGGATCGCCTCGGTGGCGGGGTCCCCGGCGAGGGCGGCCAGCCCCACCCGGGCCATGGTGCCGCCCACGGCCCCGGACAGGTCGCGGCCCCCGACGCCGATGGCCTGGCTCACGCCCTCGCCCCAGCGGTCGAGCAGGCACATGACCTCCTGGGCGCCCGTGCCCGCTGCGGCCACCACGCCGACCCGACCGGACCGCACGGCGTTGGCGAAGCCGAGCCCCGTGCCGCCGAGCATGGCGGTGCCGGCGCCCGGGCCCATCACGAGCCGCCCCAGTCCAGCCCCCCGCTCCTTGAGCGCAACCTCGTCCTCGACGCTCACGTTGTCGCTGAACAGCAGCACGTGGAGGCCCGCCGAGAGCGCCTTGTGGGCCTCGAGGGTGGCGTAGGGACCGGGGACGGAGACGATGGCGACGTTGGCGTCGGGCAACGCCCCGGCCGCGTCCTCGAGCGTCCGGGGGGCCTCAATTGCCATCGATCCCGACGCTCCCGCGGCCTCGGCCTCGGCCCTCGCCGCGGCCAGGGTCTCGTGACCGGCGTCCAACCCGGCCTGGGCCTCGTCCACCGAGGTGGCCCGGACGGCGAGCACCAGGTCGTTGGCCCGTGCCGGCGGTGCGTCGATGCCCGCGGCTCGCAGGTCTTCGAGGTTGGCAGCGGTGCCCATGACCGCCGCCGCCCACTCGACCGCGGGGGCCGCCGACATGGCCCGCGTGGCTGCCATGAGAAGCACGGAGTCG
>DASPZW010000161.1:0-6068 GCA_035636055.1 Actinomycetota bacterium | reverse complement strand
CACCTCGCACACGATGACCTCGGCCCGCCCTCGGACAGCGTCGACCAGGGGGTAGCCGATGTTGCCGGCGGCAACGGCGTCGATCCCACCAGCCTGCAGCAGCGTGGCGAGCAGCGACGTGGTGGTCGTCTTGCCGTTCGTTCCCGTCACCGCCAGGACCGGCACCGTGGCCTGCCACCAGGCGAGCTCGACCTCGCTCCACACCGGGACGCCCCGCCGGAGCGCCGCAGCGACGAGGGGGTTGGCGGGCGGCACGCCCGGGGAGACCACCAGGGCCTCGGCCCACCCGGCAACGCCGGCGCTGTGGCCCCCCAGCTCGACGGAAACGCCGAGGGCTTCCAGTTCCGCCGCAGCTGCGGCAAGCGTCGGTGACCGGCCCGCCTCGGTGACCCGGACGTCCAGCCCCATCGCCGCGAGGAGCCGGGCCGCCGCCGCGCCGGACCGGCCCAGCCCGACGACGGCCACCCGCCGGAACGGCAGCGCCACGGTCATCCGACCCCGCCGCGGGCGATGAAGTCGGCATAGAACAGCCCGAGGCCGAAGGCCACGAAGAGCCCGGCAAGGATCCAGAAGCGCACGATGACCGTGAACTCGGGCCAGTCGAGCAGCTCGAAGTGGTGGTGGAGCGGGGCCATCAGCAGCGCCCGGCGGCCGAACACGCGGAAGGACACCACCTGGAGGATGACCGAGCTGACCTCGATCACGTAGAGGCCGCCGACGACGATGATGAGCAGGTCGGTGTTGGTGAGCAGCGCCAGCGCCCCCATCGCCCCCCCGAGGGCGAGAGACCCCGTGTCCCCCATGAAGATACGCGCGGGCGCGGCGTTCCACCAGAGGAAGCCCGCAGCGGCGCCGAGCAGGCTCGCCGCCACGATCGACAGGTCGAGGGAGTGCGGCGTCATGTAACAGACCGACGTGGCGATGAACTTGCCGGTGGCCTTGTCCACCAGGCAGACATGACGGAACTGCCAGAACGTGATCACGACGTAGGCCCCCATGACCATCGCCGCGGAGCCGCAGGCCAACCCGTCGAGGCCGTCGGCGAGGTTGACCCCGTTCGAGGACGCAGCGATGACGGCGAAGACCCAGAGCACGAATAGCGGGCCCAGAGCGATGCCCAGGGGCCGGACGAACGACACCTGGGTCGATGCCTGCGTGAAGCGATGGGCGAGGAGGGCGAAGACGACGGCCAGGACCGCCTGCCCGGTGATCTTCCACCGCTTGTTGAGCCCCAGGGAGCGGCGCTTGTGGACCTTGATGTAGTCGTCGATGAACCCCAGCACGCCGAGCCCGACGATGATGAACAGGGCGAGCAGGCCGCTGGCGGTGAAGGGTGCCGCCTTGTGGTGAGGAAAGTGCGCCGCACCGTAGGCGATGAGGGCCGCCGCGATGATGACGAGGCCCCCCATCGTCGGCGTCCCCCCTTTGGCGATGTGCGCCTTGGGGCCGTCCTCGCGGATGCGCTGGCCGATGCCCTTGGCACGGAGGACCCGGATGGCGACGGGGGTCCCGAACAGCGCCAGGGCCAGCGACAGGCTGGCCGCGATCATGAGGCGGGTCAACGGGGCTCCGCCCGGCCGGCAACTGGGGCTGGTGCGGCGAGGCGGGCGGCGAGGCGCTCCAGGCCAGCCACACGGGAGGCCTTCACGAGGACGACGTCGCCCTCGCGCAACTCGCCGAGCGCTCCGAGCGCCGTGTCCTCGACGCTCGCCCCGGCGCCGTTCGGCACGGAGGCGGCCGGCACGACCACCACCTCGTCGAGCCCGGCGAGCCGGGCACCCGCGGCGATCCCGCCCGCACGTTCGCCCACCACCACGAGGCGCTGCACGACCGCCGCGGCGAGGGCCCCGGCCCGCTCGTGCTCGGCGACTTCGCGCTCGCCCAGCTCCGCCATGTACCCGAGCACCGCCAGGAGACGGCCCCCCAGCGGCACCATTGCGGCGCAGGTCCGGAGCGCCGCAGCCAGCGAGGTCGGGTTGGCGTTGTAGGCGTCGTTGACCACGATCAGCCCGCCGCGCTGGGTCACCTCCATGCGCCACGGCGACCCCGCAGCCGACTCGAGTCCCGCCTGCACCTCGTCGAGCGAGAGACCGAGGGCCACGCCCGCCGCTGCGGCGGCAAGGGCATTCGACACCTGGTGGTAGCCGGCGATCCTGAGCCGGACCGGCCGCTGCTCGTACCCGCGGACCAGGCGGAACGATGGCCGGCCCAGCGCGTCCAGCTCGATGCCGTCCGCTCGCAGCCACGCCCCCGGGCCGAGCCCGTAGGTAACGACGTCCGCCTTCGCCGACGCAGCCATGCCCGCGACCCGATCGTCGTCGGCGTTCAGGACCGCGACGCCGCCCTCGGGCAGGGAGACCACCAGCTCCGACTTGGCGGCCACGATGGCATCGATGGACCCGAACTGCCCGTAGTGTGTGACGCCCACGTTGGTGACGACGCCGATCTGCGGCCTGACGTAGTCGCACAGGTCCCGGATCTGCCCCGGCCCTCGTGCGCCGAGCTCGCAGACGAGGACCTCGGTGTCCTGCGACATCGCCAGCACGGTCAACGGGACCCCCAGCTCGTTGTTGTGGGACCGCTCCGCCGCGACCGTCCGGAACTTCACCGCGGCGACCGCGCCGAGCAGGTCCTTCGTGGACGTCTTGCCGGTCGATCCGGTGATGCCGGCCACCACGGGATCGACGACGTCGCGCACCCATGCCGCAATGCGTCGCAGGGCCGCGAGCGGATCGTCCACCAGCACGAGGGGACCCAGGCCGCCGCCGGCCACCGTGGTGACGGGCCGTGCCACGAGGGCGCCGGCGGCGCCGGCCCGCAGGGCTGCCTCGACATGGTCGTGCCCGTCGGCGAACGCACCCGGGAGGGCCACGAAGAGATCGCCCGGGACCGCTCGCCGGGAGTCGACGCAGATGCGGGAAGCCACCGTGCGCGCCGATCCACCGGCCAGCCTCCCGCCCGCGAGTCGGGCCACGTCCCCGAGCGTGAACTTCATCGGTGCCCGCCGGCCAGCCGTTGCAAACAGGCAGCCGCGACCACCGAGTCGTCGAAGGCCACCACGCGGTTGCGAAAGCTCTGGGTGGTCTCGTGGCCCTTGCCTGCGATCACCACCACATCGCCCGGGCGGGCCTCGGCGATCGCCTGGGCAATGGCCTCCTCCCGGTCCGGGACGAGGTGGTAGCCGAGCCGCGGCGCCGCCGGAGCGATACCGGTCTCGATCTCGGCGATGATCGCCTCGGGCGGCTCCCCCCGGGGATTGTCCGACGTGACGTAGACGATGTCCGCATGCTCCGCGGCCGCCCTCCCCATCAGCGGTCGCTTGCCGCGGTCCCGATCGCCGCCGCAGCCGAACACAGCGATCACCCGTGGGCGCTCGCAGTGGCCGTCGGGTCGGGTCAGATCCCGTGCCGCCGCCAGGACCCTGCCCAGACCGTCGGGGGTGTGGGCGTAGTCCACCACCACCGCGAAGCCCTGGCCCTCGTCGACGAGGTCGAACCGCCCGGGGATGCGGGGCATGGTGCGGAGGCCCTCGGCGATCGCCTCGATCGGGGCGCCGAGGGCGGCGGCGGCTGTGGCGGCGCTCAGCGCGTTGGCGACGTTGAAGCGGCCGGGCAGGCGAAGCTGGACCGGTTGTTCCAGAACCCTGCCGTCGACCCGCCCGGCCAGCGTGAACGTCGACCCGCCCGGATCTCCGGTCACGGCCACGGCCCGGACATCGGCGACAAGCCCGCCGGCGACGGAAGGGCCGGCGGGGGTCGCGTCGAGACCGTAGGTCAGGCACGGCACGTCCACCAGCTCTCTCACCAGACGGGCTCCGTACGGATCGTCGACGTTGACCACGGCAAGCGCGGTCCTCTCCGGTACGAAGAGGGCGCGCTTGGCCCGGTAGTAGGACTCGAGGTCGCCATGGTAGTCGAGGTGGTCCTGCGTGAGGTTGGTGAAGATGGCCACCCCGAACTCGGCACCCTCGACGCGGCCCTGGTCCAGGCCGATCGACGTCACCTCCATGACGCAGAATCCCACGCCGGTGTCGACCATCCGCCGGAGGAGCCGCTGGAGGTCCACCGACTCGGGCGTCGTCCGGCTGCCGGGGATCGAGGCTCCGGGCAGCCGGGTTTCCACGGTGCCGATCAGCCCGGTGGTCTCGCCGGCCACACGGAAGATGGCGTCGAGCATGTAGGCGACGGTGGTCTTGCCGTTGGTCCCGGTGACCCCTGCCAGCACGAGGCTGCGGCTGGGATGGCCGAAGAACGGCGCTGCGAGCAGGTTCATGGCCGCCCGGGCGTCGGGCACCACCAACTCCGGGACGCCGAGGCCCATCGGGGTCTCGCACACGAGGGCGAGGGCGCCCGCGGCGACGGCGGCCGGGGCGTGGCGATGGCCGTCATCGGCCGAGCCGCGCCGGCAGAAGAACAGGCTCCCCGGCACCACCCGGTGGGAGTCGTAGGCGAGGTCCGTGACCTCGATGGGGTCTGCCCCGGGCTCCCGGCCCCGAAGGTCCGGGGGTCGGAGCAGGGCGGCGATTTCGTCGAGCCGCATGCGGGCCCCAGCATCGCGCACGGCGCTGTTCAGGCTGAGGTCGGGCGTGCTCCGAGCGGAGGCGGGCACGGCGCGACGGACCCGCTCACTCTGCGACGCCCGGGGCGACTGGGGTGGCCGTCGGAGCCGGGGGGACCAGGGGGAGCTGCGCGTCTCCGGAACGAGCCGGGCCCGGGAGGGGTGTTCCCCCCGCGGGGAGTGTTCCTCCCGCAGGGAGGACCGGCCCCGGCCCGATCCCGAGACGCTGCAGGGCGAACTGCATGACGGTCTTGAAGGTGGGGGCCGCGGTGGACCCCCCCCAGATGGGGGTGGGCTCGTCGAGGACAACGCCGACGGCGACCTGCGGGTTGGCGGCGGGGGCGAAACCGATGAACGAGGCCGTGTACCCCGAGTAGCCCACGCCGCCCGGAAGGGGCTTCTCGGCTGTCCCCGTCTTCCCCGCCACCTGGTACCCGGGGATCGCCGCCGCGCCGCCCGTACCCGTCGAACCTCCGACGACCTCCAGCAGCATGGACGAGAGCGTCGTGGCGGTCTCCGAACGGATGACCCGGCGGGACAGCGGGGCAGCCGCAGGCTTGAGCTTCCCGGCGGCGTCGCGCTGGCCGACGACGATCTGGGGGGCCACCCAGACCCCGCCGTTGGCGACCGTGGTGTACACCGACATCATCTGCATCGCCGTGACCGCGACCCCCTGCCCGATGGCGGCCGTCGGCAGCTGGGTCGACGACCAGGTCTTGAGGTCCGGCAGGATGCCCGCCGACTCGCCGGGTAGCCCGACGCCGGTGGCCTTGCCGTAGCCGAATTTCTGCAGGTAGCTGTAGAGGCGGTCCTTGCCCACCCGCAACGCCACCTGGATGGTGCCGACGTTCGAGGACTGCTCCAGGATCTGGGGCAGGGTGAGATTGAGGACCTTGTGAGGCTCGGCGTCGTGGAACGTGGCGTTGGCGAGGTGCAGGGTGTCGGGTACCGACATGACCGCGTCCGTGCCCACCGCACCGGACTCCAGGGCGGCGGCTGCGGTGATCACCTTGCTGGCGGAGCCCGGCTCGTACACGTCCTGGACCGCCCGGTCGGTCCGGGAGGATACGGTGGAGGTCGTGAACGTGTTGGGGTCGAAGGTCGGAGCGTTGGCCAGGCCCAGGATCTCCCCCGTGGAGGGCCGCATCACGATGATCGTGCCACCCTTGGCGTTGTAGGCCTGGACCGCCCGCGCCAGCACGGTCTCCGCTTCGTACTGGATGGTCTGGTCGAGGGTGAGCACCACGTCGTTGCCCGCCACCGGGGGGGTCACCTGCGACTTGGCCGAGACGATGACCCTGCCCTGGGGATCTGTCTGCATGGCCATGTGGCCGGCGTGGCCGGACAGCACCGAGTTGTACCGGGCCTCCAGGCCGGCCAGGCCCTGGGCGTCGGTGCCGGTGAATCCGATGACATGGGCCGCCAGTTGGCCGTCTGGGTACACCCGAAGGGGTTCGGTGATGGACTGGATGCCGGGGATCCCCAGGGCGACGACGCTCGCGGCAAGCTGG
>DASPZW010000160.1:0-19170 GCA_035636055.1 Actinomycetota bacterium | reverse complement strand
CCCGATCCCGGCCATCGCTGGACCGCCGCGCGGATCTACCCGCAGGCGGCCGCGGAGTTCTCGTCGCTCCGCCGCTCGCTCGGCCTGACCCCGGAGCCGCCGCTCGCGGTTGTGACCGGCTCGGGCCGTCTCCCCAACCTGACGGCCCTCACGCCCGGCTCCATCGTCATCACGACGCCGTCCGGTGCGGAGGCCGTCGGGGACCTGCCACCGGGGGCTGAGCTGGTGGTGGCGGGGGACGGGGGCAGCGTGGCCGTCGCCGACGCCGTCCGCATCCTGCGCGAGCGCGGTCATGCCCGGGTCCTGACCGAGGGCGGGCCCCGGCTCTTCGGGGAGCTGGTCGCCGGCGGGCTGGTCGACGAACTGTTCCTCACCATCTCGCCCGCCCTGTTCGGCGGTGCCCCGCCTGCCATCAGGGTCACGGGCCGGCTGGCGCCCACGGGCGAGCCCTTGGGCAGTGCGGAGCTGCTGAGCGCCCGGCGCCACCGCTCGCACCTCCTGGTCCGTTACGGTCTGGGGAGTTCCCCCTCGCCGGATGCCGCCGCGGAGCCGCCGGCCCGGTGACGGCGGGAGCGGCCGGCCGGCCTGCCGAGGAAGTAGCCCACGGCGCCCCCGATGAGGGTGCACACCACGATCAGCCAGATCAGGCGCGGGTGGCCCGTCGACAGGATGAAGTCGATGCTCACCCGCTGGGAGTTGCGGATCACGAAGACGATCAGGAGGATGAGCACGAGGGCGGCAACCAGGGCCTTGGCGCCCCGCCGGTGGCCCTCGGCACCCGGCGTCCCACCCGGCCGGTGCGACGTGCCGGGTCCGCCCTCGACGGGCGGCTCCGGCGTGTTGTGGCTTGCGCCCGGCCAACCTGCGCTCATGTCCCGTCAAGCATAGACCCCCAAGCCGGTCACATTCCCTGCTCCGGCGGTGCTGGGAAAGCGGTGGTCTACTGACCGGTATGAGCAATCCAGGTTCCCGGTGGTGCTCCAGGTGGGGCGCCGTCATCGCCGCGGTCGCCGTGCTCGGCGCCATCGCCGTCCAGCCGGCCGGGGCGAAGACGGTCGGTTACCGGACCGAGGCCCACACGATCGACGTCGTCGACGGCCCCGCCAACGACCAGCACGTGCGCCTCGACTCGACCGTGTACGTGCCCGACGGCGCCGGCGCCGCCCACCCGGCGCCGGCGGTGATCGGGGCTCACGGGTTCGGCCAGGACAAGCAGGCCCTGGCGGGCGACGCCGCCTACCTCGCCCGGCGGGGCTACGTCGTGCTGGCCTACTCGGCCCGGGGGTTTGGCAACTCGACCGGCAAGATCGGCCTGGACTCGCCCGACTACGAGGTCAAGGACGTGCGCCAGCTGGTGGACTGGCTGGCGGCCCGGCCGGAGGTCCGAAGGGACGCCGCCGGCCCCCTCGTCGGCATGTTCGGGGAGTCCTACGGCGGCGGCATGACCCTCATGGCCGCCGCCTACGACCAGCGCATCCGGGCCATCGTCCCCATCGTGACCTGGAACTCCCTCGTGCGATCGTTTCTCCCCAACGACATCTCCCCGGCGGCCCCGCAGCCCGGTGTCTTCAAGCAGGGCTGGGCGAGCGTGTTCCTCGGGGGTGCCCGCTCGTTCACCGGAGCCGTGGCCGCCGATGTGCTCAGCCCATGCCCGGCCTTTGTCGATGCCGTCTGCCAGGCCTACGTCCGCACCGCCGAGGCCGGTCAGGCGCCGCCCGACGCCGTGGCGCTCATGGCGGCGTCCAGCCCGGCCGGCGTCATCTCGCACATCAAGGCACCGACCCTCCTGGTGCAGGGGGAGTCCGACACGCTCTTCGACCTGAACGAGGCGGCGGCCAACGCGGCGGGGATCGCGGCGGCCGGCGTCCCGGTCAAGACGGTGTGGGTGCCGGGCGGCCACCGCGCCCTCCCCACCCTCAACTCGGGCACCGGCGCCGCCCACATCCAGCAGGTGGCGGGAGCCTGGTTCGACCGGTGGCTGAAGGGCGACACGTCGGTGGGCACCGGCCCGTCCTTCGTGTGGTACGACGCGGCGACCAGGCGCTACGTCGCCGGGCCACCGCCGGCCCCGGCGACGGGGGCGTCCCGGGTGCTGCGTGTCTCGGCGGACCGCCTCCTGACCGACCAGGCCTCCTCGGTCCGCCCCGGCGTCCTCGCGTTCACCAACCCGGCCGGAGGCCAGCCGGCCGCCCTCAGCCAGGACCCCACCGGCGGGTTCTTCTCCGGCCTGCCGCCCCTGGACGTCCCCAGCCAGAACATCTCCTTCGAGACGAGGCCGCTGCCCGCGGCGGTGCAGGTCGTCGGATCTCCGCAGCTCCATCTGCGGCTGTCGTCCACCACGGGCGACCTCGTGGTCTTCATGAAGGTCTACGACGTCGCGGCCGATGCCACGCTCACCCTCCCGGGCGGCCTCGTGGCGGCCGTGCACCTGACCGGCCTCACTCCCGGGATCCCCCGGGACGTCCTCGTCACCCTGCCGGGCCTCGCCAACCGCTTCAATGCGGGCGACCGGATCCGGCTGGTCCTGGCGGCGACCGATTCCGCCTATGCCAACCCCCGGACCGCCGCCACCTATGGCGTGACCATCGATGCCTCCGGTGCCTCGTCGCTCACCCTTCCGACGGCTGCCATTCCCCCGGGCGGGGGCCACACCACCGCCTACGCCGTCATCGCGGCCATCGTCCTCGCGCTCGGCGCCCTCGTCGTTGCGGGACGGCGCCGGCCCACGTACCGCCCCGTCCCCGTGCCGAGCCCAGCCGGCGCTCCCGCGGGTGTGCCCTCGGGCGTATCCGCGGGCGTTCCCGCCGCGGTCACGATCTCGGGCCTGACCAAGCGCTTCCGCGGCGGCTTCGTTGCCGTGGACGACCTGTCCCTGTCCATCGGGGCAGGCCAGGTCTTCGGCCTCCTCGGACCCAACGGCGCCGGCAAGACGACCACGATCCGCATGTTGATCGGTCTGGTCTACCCGACGGCGGGCGGCACCGCGATCTTCGGCGAAACCATGCGTCCCGGCCATCCCGTCCTCGCCCGGGTCGGCACGCTGGTGGAGGGTCCGCGGTTTGTCCCCCACCTCTCGGGGCTCGACAACCTCCGCCTCTACTGGCGAGCCGGGGGCCGCCCGCTCTCCGAGGCGAACATCGACGAGGCCCTCGCCGTCGCAGAGCTCGGCGATGCCGTGCACCGCCCGGTCAAGACGTACTCGCAGGGGATGCGCCAGCGGCTGGGGATCGCCCAGGCGCTGCTGGGTCAGCCGGAGCTGCTGATCCTCGACGAACCGACCAACGGCCTCGACCCCCAGCAGATGTTCGAGATGCGCCAGCTCATCCGCAGCCTCGCCGGGCGGGGGATCACGGTGCTGCTCTCGAGCCACCTGCTCGGCGAAGTGGAGCAGGTCTGCACCCACGCCGCCATCATGGACCGGGGTCATCTGGTCGCCGCCGGGACGGTAGCCGAGCTGATCGGCGCCTCGCCGACCGTCTACGTCGAAGTCGACGACGCCGCCACGGCGACCCGCGTGCTCCGGGCGCTCGCCGGCCCCGACGCCGTCCGGACCGAGGGCACCGGGCTCGTGATCGACCTCGACGGCTCCGGCCCGTCCGACGTTGCCGCGGTGTTGGTCGACGCCGGCGTCGGCCTGCAGGCCATGACGCCCCGCCGGCACCTCGAGGATGTGTTCCTCGGGCTCATCGAGGACGGGAGGGCATCCTGAGATGACGGTCGAGCTGGTCAAGCAGTTGCGCCGCCTCCGCACGAGGCTGGGTCTTGCCACCATGGTCGGCCTGCCCGCCCTCCTCGCCTTCGTCTTCTGGCTGGGGCGGGGCCAGGCCGGCGAGCGGGGCGCTCCCCAGGATGTCTTCGCCCTCGCCACCCAGTCGGGCCTCAACTTCGCCGCCGCGTCGCTGGAGGCGATGGGGCGCTTCTTCCTCGTCGTGGTCGTCGCGCTGTTCGCCGGGGAGCCGGTCGCCGGGGAAGCGAACTGGGGCACCCTGCGCTACCTCCTGGTGCGCCCAGTCCCCCGCCCCCGCCTGCTGCGCGACAAGCTGCTGGTGGCGATGCTCCTCGGCACGGTCGCCATCGTCGCCGTGCCGCTGGCCGGGCTGGCGGCGGGAACGATCGCCTTCGGGTGGGGGCGCCTGCAGATCCCGTTCGGCTCCCTCGGCACCGGCCCCGCCCTCAGCAAGTTGGCGATCGGGACGGCCTACGAGGCGGTCAGCCTCAGCGCCATCGCCGCCCTCGCCTTCATGCTCTCCACGATGACCTCGGCCCCGGCCGGCCCCGTGGCCGCCGCCGTCGGAGCGGCGATCGTCTCGCAGATCCTCGACGCCATCCCGTCGCTCGGCAACGTCGCCAAGTGGCTGCCGACCCACTACTGGGGGGCCTGGACGCAGATCCTCGCCCGCCCGCCCCAGACCGCCGACATGGTGCGGGGCATCGTGGCGCAGCTGCCGTACGTGGTGGTGTTCTGCGCCGTCGCCTGGCTCTGGTTCCAGCGCAAGGACATCCTCTCCTAGTCCCGCCCCGTCCACGTGACCTGGGCGGCGAGCGACCATCGGGGCGACCACTCTTCGTGGTCATTTTTCGGGTCGCCGTGTTCCCCATAACGCCCGTTTTGGATACTTGCAAAAGCCACGGCCTCGAACTGTGGATGTTTGACCGCGCCTGGCGCGGCGAGACAGCCATGGATGCGCCGGGACCCCCCAACCAGGTACGAGGGCGACCTCAGAACGTGGTGACGCTGGAGCGACGCCGCCGGTCCGAGCCCGCGCCACTGTCCACAAAGGACTTGCCGTGGTGCTCCCGCGTGTCTATAGTTCAATTCGAACTAGTGGAGGTAGAACTAGGTGCCCGACCTGCTCGACCTTTCAGGGACCACGTACGCCATCCTGGGCCTGCTCACCTGGGGAGAGATGTCGGGCTACGACCTCGGCAAGCTCATCGACGGCACGATCGCCCACTTCTTCTTCAAGCCGGCGAAGAGCCAGATCTACGCCGAGCTCCGGCGGCTGGTCGCCAACGGGCTCGCCACCGAGCGGGAGGTCGTCCAGGACGCACGCCCCGACAAGCGGCTCTATGCCGTGACCTCCAGGGGTCGCAAGGCGCTGCGCCGGTGGCTCGAGGCCGCGGAGGCCGGCCCCGAGGTCATCCGGAGCCCCCTCTGCCTGAAGGTCTTCCTCGGCGGGTTGATGGACCGGGAGACGCTCATGACGCAGGTCAAGGAGGCCAGGCGCCAGGCCCTGGAGGCGCTGGCGAAGTTCCGGAACCACGAGCGGGAGATCGCCGGCCGGGACGAGTTCTTCTTTCTCAACCTTGTGTTGCAACGGGGAATTGCCCACGAACGGGCGTCGATCCGGTGGGCAACCGACGTGCTCAAGAAGCTGGAACAGCCAGAGAGGGAGGCCTGATGGGAGTACTCGCGGTGAACCGAGCCGAGACACGGGCAGCGGTGGCGGAGGTCGCCGGGACCCTGGCGGACATGATCCGGCCGTTGGCGGATACGAGTATCCGCATCCCGGGCGCCGAGTGGACGGTAGGGGAGGCGGCCAACCATGTCGCCAGCGCCGCCCGTCTCTTCGTCGACCTGGCGAACGGCGTGCAGCGGGCGCACGGCGACGAGACGAAGGAGGGCCTCGCCGCGGCGAACGCCGAGTGGCTGGCCCGGGACCCCGAGCGCAGCGGCGCCAGGCTCGCCGACGCCATCGTCGAGAACACCCGGGTCTTCCTCGACTCGGTCGAGTCCCGCCCCCCCGGCCAGCAGGTCAGGACGCCCTCGGGGCCGATGGACCTCGACACGTTCATGAGCTACCTCCTCACCCACACCGCGATGCACGCCTTCCCGATCGCCCGTGCGCTGCACAAGCCGCGGCCGGTCCGCAAAGAGCACGTCGCCCTGATGCTCCCGTTCCTGGCGATCGGCATGAAGACGTTCGTGTTCAAGGAGAAGACCAAAGACCTGACGGCCAGCTTCCTGCTCCACCTCCGGGGCGGCCCCCAGCTGGCCGTGACGTTCGACAAGGGTGCGCTGACCCTCGGGCCGACGCCGCCACGGCGTGTGGACTGCCACATCTCCGCCGACCCGATCTCGCTGTTCCTCGTCGGCGTCGGGCTCAAGAGCCAGTGGGGGCCGATCGCCACCGGCAAGCTCATGACCTGGGGGACCAAGCCCTGGCTGGCCCTGCAGTTCGTCGGCTTCTTCGCAACGCCATGACGCCGGCACAGGAGGCACCCGAATTGGAGGCTTCGGCGGCACCGGAGGCCCCCGAGCCGGCGACGGCGGAGCGCCGGTTCACGAAGGCCCTCATCTTCACGCCCCACCCCGACGACGCCGAGCTGTCCGGTGGGGCGACCATGGCCCGCTGGGCGTCCGAAGGCACCGAGGTCGTCCTCTGCGTCGTCACCAACGGCGCCATGGGGTCCAACGATCCCGCCGTCGGCCGTGACGAGCTGATCGTGACGCGCCAGGCGGAGCAACGAGCCGCCGCCAAGCTGCTCGGCGTCTCCGACGTCATCTTCCTCGGCTACGAGGACGGCTTCGTCGAGGACAGCCACGAGCTGCGCCGGGACTTGATCCGGGAGATCCGCCGCCACCGCCCCGACGTCGTCGTGGGGCCGGATCCGTCGATGTTCTACTTCGGCCAGCAGTACGTGAACCACCCGGACCACCGGCGCGTGGGGGAGGCGTTCCTCGCCGCCGTCAACCCGGGGGCCACGACGGTGCCGCTGTACCGTGCCGAGCTCTACGACAAGGGCTTCGAGCCCCACCAGGTCAAGGCGGTCCTGCTCAGCCTCACCACGAACGGGGACTACTTCGTCGATGCCGAGGGCTTCCTCGACGTCAAGCTCGCCTCCCTGCGAGCGCACGGCTCACAGATGGCGGACTGGGAGGGCCTGGACGAGTTCGTCACGGGCATGGCGGAGGCGATCGCCAAGGCGTCGGGGGCGGGCTACACCCACGCGGAGGCTTTCAAGGCGTTCTTCTTCGATTGAGCGTGGGGGCGGCCTTTGGGGGCGGCGCCCAAGCCCACAAGCGGGCGCGCATTTAAGGCTCGGCGACGAACCAGATACCGCCGGTGCCCTGCCCGGTGGCCTGGCCGCCGGTGACATCCCCGGAGTAGCGGTAGAGCGGATGGTTGTTGTAGACCAGTTGGTTGCCGTTGGCATTGGCGCTCACCCGCAACGTGCCGTTCAGCTCGGGACCGGCAGTCGGCTCGTCCCTCAGCTGGAGCAGGGGCGGCCAGACGTTGGCGCAGCTGGCCGAGCAGACCGACGTGGCCGAGTCCTTCGAGCGGAAGTACAGGGTGAAGCCCTGGGCGTCGATGAGGACCGTCTTGGTGCCGCCGTTGACGGTGGCCTGCCCGCTGCGGACGCTGTACGAGGGCCCCGCCGGCGTCGGCGGTCCCGAGGGGGCCGTCCCGGCGACTGGGGTCTTGTAGCACGCGGCCATGAGGCCCACCATGCCGATGAGCACCCCGACCAACGCCCTCCGTCGCACCATACGCAGAGGCTAGCAGCCGCCCCTACCTGAGGACCCCGGTGTGGCCAAGGGAGTACCGGCCCGGCTGCGGGTACACGCACAGGCCGTGTGGGCCCTTGCCCACCTTGATCCTTGCGATGAGCCCCCCGTCCGAGGTGTCGATGGCGTAGACCTCGGCGTTGTACCGCCCGGCCAGCCACAGCGTCGTCCCGTCGGACGACACGCCGCCCATGTCGGGGCTCCCGCCACCGGGGATGTGCCAGGTGGCCGCCACCCGGCGGGTGGCGAAGTCGATCACCGACACCGAGCCCTCACCCCGGTTGGAGACGTACAGGAATCTCGAGTCGCGGCTGACGTACAGGCCGTGGGCGTTCTTGCCGGTGGGGATGAAGTCGATGACCTTCATCGTGGTGCCGTCCACCTCAAAGACCCCGTTGGCGTTCATGTCGGCGATGTAGAAGATCCTGCCATCGGGCGAGAGCTTGACGTCCTGGGGCTTGCCGAGGAGTTTGTTCTGCCGGGGAAGGGCGAGGGTCCCCACGACCTTCTGGGTGGCCACGTCCACCTTGATGAGGGTGCCGGCGAACTCGCAGCTGGCGAGCAGGTAGGTCCCGTCGGCGGAGAAGTCCATGTGGTCCACACCGTTGCAGGCCACGCTGAGCGGGTTCTTGATGGCCATCGTGTGCGGGTCCCGGAAGTCCAGGCGCTGCA
Organism: Actinomycetota bacterium; assembly: GCA_035636055.1. Classification (GTDB taxonomy): domain Bacteria; phylum Actinomycetota; class CADDZG01; order JAHWKV01; family JAOPZY01; genus JAOPZY01. The sequence goes on along the minus strand of DASPZW010000160.1, from coordinate 10,988 downwards.
TGCGCTCGGCGACGACGATGGCGAACTTGCCATCCGGCGTGAAGTAGAGGTTGTAGGGGTCCTCCACCGGGATGGGTGCGCCGGCCTTCCCGGTGGCGGGGTCGATCGGGATCAGGTCGTTGCTCAGGTCGTCCGTCGCGTACAGCGCCTTCAGGTCCCAGGAGGGGACGATGTGCTGGGGTTGATGACCCACGGGGAAGTGTTCGACGATCTTCATGGTCGCCGGGTCGATGACGTCCACGGTGTTGGAGTCGGAGTTGGGCACGTAGATCAGCGACGGGAACCCCTTGACCGTGGGACTCAGCGCCCCCGGGCGGTCCGCGGCGTAGATGTCCTTGGGTTCGAGGGCGCCGGGCATGCCCGGGAGAGCGGCGACGGTGGGCGTGACCGTGATCGGGGGCAGGCTGACCGGACCGGTTGAGCTGACGGCGCTTGGCGACGCCCGCCCGCTGGAGCAGGCGGCGAGCACCAGAGCCACGCAGAGCGCGATCGACGGGAGTGGCGACCTCCGCATGCGGTGAGGCTACAGGATCGCACGGGCTCCCGTGGCGGTAAGCGGAGGGCAGTTTGACCTCTTCTGTGTCACCCAGCGTGGGGCGCCGATTACTCCGAGTGATGGCACAGGAGGGGACGTGTCAACGGTTGCCGGATAGGGTTGACGGCGTGATCACGCTGCGCAACGTATCGAAGCAGTTCCCCGGCTCCCGTGACTACGCGGTCAAGGACTTCTCGCTCGAGATCGCCGAGGGGGAGACCGTCGTGCTCGTCGGGCCTTCGGGCTCGGGCAAGACCACGGTCCTCCGGATGATCAACCGCCTGATCGAGCCGACCTCGGGCACGATCCTCGTCGACGGAACCGACGTCATGAGCACCCCGCCCGTCGAGCTCCGCCGCCGCATCGGCTACGTCATCCAGAGCATCGGCCTCATGCCGCACCGGACGGTCGCCCAGAACATCGGGATGGTATGTGCGCTCGTCGGCTGGAACGGCGAGCGGATCCGGGCCCGGGTGACCGAGCTGGCCGGCATGCTGGAGCTCGACCCCGAGCTGCTGGGGCGCTATCCGCCGGAGCTGTCGGGTGGCCAGCGCCAGCGGGTGGGGGTGGCCCGGGCCCTCGGCGTGGACCCGCCGGTCATGCTCATGGACGAGCCCTTCGGCGCCGTCGACCCGATCGTGCGAGCCCGGCTGCAGGACCAGCTCCTCAACCTCCAGAGCCGGATCCGCAAGACCATCGTGCTGGTCACCCACGACATCGACGAGGCGATGAAGCTCGGCGACCGCATCGCCATCATCAACCGGGGCGGCCTGCTGGAGCAGTACGCCTCGCCGGAGGAGATCCTCCGGGCGCCGGCGTCGGCGTTCGTCGCCGATTTCATCGGGGCCGAGCGAGGCCTGAAGCGCCTCGCCCTCATGGCGGTGAAGAGCGTGGACACCGAACCGGGCCCGGTGGTGGGTCCCGAGTCGGAGCGTCACGCCGCCCTCGAAGTCATGCGCTCGCACGGCACGGACTGGGTGGCCGTCGTCGACGCCGGGGAGCACCTGCTCGGCTGGGTGGACGCCAGGGGCCTGTCGGGGCACGCCACCGTGGGCGAGGCCGAGGCCCGGCCGTTCTCCGCCGTCGTGTCACCGACCAGCTCGCTGCGAGAGGCCCTCGACGCCATCGTCACCAACAGGACCCACGTGGCCGCCGTGATCGACGACGGCCGCTACTGCGGCCTCCTCACCCTGGAGCGGGTCGCCCAGGAGCTGACCGCCACGTGAGGGCCGCGGTCGGGATCCGGCCGTGAGGGCGCCGGCGGACGTCCTGGTCGACTGGAGCTGGCTGGGGGACCACACGAGCGTCGTCACCCATCTCGCCGCCGAGCACGTCAAGCTGACGTTGATCGCGGTGGCCATCGGGATGGCCATCTCGTTTCCCCTCGGTGTCCTGGCCCACCGGCACCGCTGGGTCTACGCCCCGGTGAACGGGTTCGCCGGCATCCTCTACACCATCCCGAGTCTCGCCCTGTTTGCGCTGCTCGTCCCCTACACCGGCCTCAGCACAACCACCGCGGAGATCGGGCTTGTGAGCTACACCCTGCTCATCCTCATCCGCAACGTCGTCGCCGGGCTCGACGGCGTCTCCGCCGACGTCCGGGAGGCTGCCCGGGGCATGGGCTACAACGACCGCCAGCTCCTGTGGCGGGTCGAGATCCCGCTCGCCCTGCCGGTCATCATCGCCGGGATCCGGATTGCCACCGTCACGACCATCGGCCTCGTCACCGTCACCGCCCTGATCGGCCACGGCGGTCTGGGGGCGCTGATCCTGCAGGGCTACCGCCAGGATTTCCCCACCCCTGCGTATGCCGGCGGCGCGCTCTCGGTCGTGCTGGCAATCATCGCCGACGTGGTCCTGCTCACCGTCCAGCGGGTCCTCACGCCGTGGGCGAAGCCCGCCGACGTGCGCCACCAGGTCGAGGCCGCCGTTCCCGCTGCCTTGGCCGGCGCCTGATGGGGCTTTTCCGCCAAGGCCTTTCCTGGCTGGTCGACGGTGGTCACTGGGTGGGGACCGGGGGCATCCTCCAGCGCCTTGTGGAGCATGCGGAGATGTTCGCCCTTGCGATGCTGATCGCCTCGGCCCTCGCGCTGCCCGTCGGGCTCGTCATCGGCCACGCCCGGAGGGTTGCGTTCCTGGCCGTCAACGCGGCAGGCGTCGGCCGGGCCCTGCCGACGTTCGCCGTCCTCTACTACGCGTACCGGCTGACGTTGAAGGCCCACCCGTTTGCCTTCTGGCCGACGCTCATCGCCCTGGTCTTCCTGGCGGTTCCCCCGATGCTCACGAACACCTTCGTGGCGGTGGCCGGTGTCGACCCCGACACGGTCGAGGCTGCCCGGGGGGTGGGCATGGCCGAGCGCCAGGTCCTGCTCCGGCTCGAGCTCCCGCTGGCCTCCCCGCTCATGCTCGACACCGTTCGGACCGTCGCCGTGCAGGTGGCCGCCACGGCGGGGTTCGGCGCCGTGTTCGGGTGGGGTGGCCTGGGGCGGTTCATCGTGGACGGGTTCGCCGCCTACGACTACCCCCAGCTGCTCGCGGGCGCCATCCTCATCGCGGCCTTCGCGGTCGTCGTGGATCTCGCCTTCGGCCTGGTCGGCCGCCATCCGGCCCTGCGGAGGCTTCGGGTATAGGGTTGCCCGTTAGTTGCACGGACCGTTCAAGGGGAGGGGAGCGAACGTGGGCAAGCGCAGGGTGTGGACAGTTGCGGCGATGCTGGTCGTGGCAGTGGTGGCGGCCTCCTGCAGCAAGAAGTCGACGACGACCACGACTTCTCCGTCGGCGCCCTCCAAGCCCTCTATCACCGTCGGGTCCGTCACCTTCAGCGAGAGCCAGATCGTGGCCGAGATGTTCGCCCAGGTCCTGACCAAGGCCGGCTACAAGGTGACCAAGCAGCTCAGCCTCGGCCAGCGGGCGGTCCTGCAGCCGGCGATGCCCGGGCAGATCCAGGTGGCCCCCGAGTACGTCGGATCGCTGCTCGCCTACCTGAAGGGGACCAAGTCCCCCGACGCGGTGTCGGAGACGGCGCAGGACAACCAACTGCTGGCCCCCAAGGGCCTGACGGTGCTCGACCCCTCGGCGGCCAACGACACCAATGCCTTCGTCGTCACCAAGGCCACCGCCACGAAGTACAACCTGGCCAAGGTGAGCGACCTGAAGCCCGTCGCCACCAAGCTCACGCTCGGCGGGCCGCCGGAGTGCAACACGAACCCCGTGTGCCTGCCGGGGCTGAAGAGCGTCTACGGCATCACCGGTCTGCACTTCCAGCCCATCGTGGCCTGTGACACCGCAACCGCGAATGCCCTCGATGCGGGCAGCATCGACATTGCCGAGCTGTGCTCCACGCAATCGATCATCGCCAAGAAGGGCTGGGTCGTGCTCGAGGACGACAAGAACCTGCAGCCGGCGGACAACATCGCGGCGGAGGTCTCCACCGCGCTGCTCCAGCTGCAGCCCGACATCAAGACGCTGCTCACGAGCGTGACGTCCAAGCTCACCACGGCCAACATCGTCGGGCTCAACGCCCAGGTGGACATCGACCACAAGGACGCGGCGACCGTGGCCCAGGCCTTCCTGCAGAGCAACGGTCTGCTCTGAGAGAGCCGTCGCCGGGACTATCCTGGTCTCCTCCTGCGTTGTGAGTGACGCAAGACTTCCAACAAGGAGTGGTGACCATGGACCAGCGCATCACCAAGACCGAGGATGAGTGGCGCCGGGAGCTGACACCGGCCCAGTACCGCGTGCTCCGGCAGGCGGGAACGGAGCCACCGTTCACGGGTGAGTACTTCGACTGCCATGACGACGGGATGTACCGCTGCGCGGCCTGCGGAGCTGAGCTTTTCCGCTCCGATACCAAGTTCGACTCGGGGACGGGCTGGCCGAGCTTCACGGAGGCGGCCGGATCCGCCGTCGAGCTTCACAAGGACCTGTCCCACGGGATGCTGCGCACCGAGGTCCGCTGCCGGGCCTGCGGCTCGCATCTCGGCCACGTGTTTAACGACGGGCCGCGGCCGACGGGCAAGCGCTTCTGCATCAACTCCTGCGCCCTCGACCTGGACCGCACCCCTGCGGCGGCACCCGCACCCACGGGAGCAGAGGGAGGTGCCGCATGACCAGGTTCGCAACGTTCGGGGCCGGCTGATTCTGGGGCGTCGAGGCGGAGTTCCGCCTCATCCCCGGCGTGGTCGACACCGCTGTCGGCTACGCCGGCGGGAAGACCCAGCACCCCACCTACAAGGACGTGTGCTCGCACCGCACCGGCCACGCCGAGGTGGTCCGGGTGGAGTACGACCCGTCGGAGGTGTCGTACGAGACCCTCCTGGACCGCTTCTGGCACATCCACAACCCCACCACGAAGAACCGCCAGGGGCTCGACTTCGGCAGCCAGTACCGTTCGGTGATCTTCTTCTCCGACGACGACCAGAAGGCCTCCGCACTCGCATCCAAGGACGCGGTGAACGGGTCGGGCGAGCATCGTAAGAAGGTCGTGACCGAGATCCTGCCCGCCCCCGAGTTCTGGCGGGCCGAGGAGTACCACCAGCAGTACTACGACAAGCACGGCATCTCCGCGTGCCGGTTCTGAGCGAGCCGGAAGGGGGCCGGTTCCGAATGACCTCTGGAAACCCATCAGGGGTCCGAGCTGCAAGGGAAGGAGCCCGACGTGCCCGAATTCAAGTGAGTGGACGCCGGAGCGAACTGTAACGGTCACTTCAAGGCTGCCACCAAAGAGGATCTGATGCGCGACGTCGCCGACCATTTCCGCAAGAAACACGGAGTCGGAGACCCCACGCAGACGATCATGAACCTGGTGGCCAAGCTGGCGAAGTAGTTGCGGCACCGCTCAAGGAAGTTCCTGGTCGAGGGACGCTCAATGACGACAACCAAAACACCCGCGGGAGAACTCGCCAGGAAGGCGGACCACCCGGCCTCGGAGCGAAGGGGCTCCAAGATCGACCTTGGCGCCCGCCTGGTCATGACCGCGCTCTACAAGCGCCTGTTCTCCCTCGGGCTGTGGCAGCACATCCGCTCCGTCGGGGGAACCCGGGAGAAGGGGATCGGGGGGGCCTACTTCGTGACCCACGACAACCGGGCCTTCTTCGGCGACCTGATCACCAGCGGGTCGTTCTGTAAGGACTCCGCCGCGGGGTCCATCCTCCACAAGGGGGTCATCTCGCTCCGGGAGGTCTCGGCGCAGCCGGCGCTGCACCTGGAGCTGGGGGCAGACGACCGCATCTACGTCCACATGGACGAGCACTCGCCGGTCGGCGGGGTGAAGGCCGGGGGGATCTGCCGCTACGAGCGGGGCAAGACCGCCGAGCACATCCGCCACGACGTCCTTCGCGCCCTGACCGGATCCCTGCACTTCGACACCGCGGCAGGCCGGGTGTCCGCCTCCAACCGCGAGGTGCTTGCCGCAGAGGCCGCCTGGCTCAAGGCCCGCGACGCGACAGACCCGATGGCGGTTGCCAGTCCGGCCCTCACGCTCGGGACGCTGCTCGAGGAACAGGGCCACGTCGCCCGCGCCCAGCGCCTTTACCGCGAGGCCATGGCGTCGGGGCACCCGGAGTTCGGCCCCGCCGCCGCCTTCAGCCTGGCGGAGCTGCTGGAGGAACGCGGGGACCTGAAGCAGGCCGAGGAGGTCTACCGCTGGTCGATCCACACCGGCCACAAGGAGTTCGCCGCCTGGGCGGTGTCCGGGCTGGCGGCCCTGCTGGAGCGCCGTGGCGAGCCGGACGGCGCCCGCGAGGCATACATGACGGCGCTTGCCATCCAGCACCCGGAGATCTCGCCGTGGGCGGCGGTCAAGCTCGGTGGGTTCCTGTCCGACCAGGGCGAGATCGCAGGGGCCGAGTCCGCCTACAAGATGGCCATCGCCTCCGCCCATCCGGAGTTCGCTCCCTGGGCGGCCCTCGACCTCGCGTCGATGGAGGACGCGCTCGGCCGCCGGGACGACGCCGCCGAGGGGTACCGGGCCACCATCTCGACCGAGCATCCCGATGCCACGCCGTGGGCGGGCCTGAAGCTGGCGGCGTTGCTGGAGGCGGGTGGTGAGACGGCGGCGGCGCTGGCCGCGTACGAGACCGTGATCGCGTTCGACCACCCCGAGGCCACCCCGTGGGCGTGGATCCGGTACGGAGACCTGCTCGAGGCACTCGGGGAGCCGGCGCGCGCCCGGGAGGCCTATGCGGGGGCGGTGGCCACCGGCCACGAGGATGCGGCACCCGACGGCGCCGTCAAGCTAGCGCAGCTCGCCGTCGCGGCTGGGGATTTCCCGGCCGCCCGCGCGGCCTACCAGACCGCCATCGACACGGCCCATCCCGAGGCCGCCGCTGCGGCGGCCCTGGGTCTGGGCTCCCTGCTGGAGGAACTGGGGGAGCCGGGCAACGCCGCCGGTATGTACGAGGAGGCGGCCTCGACCGGCAACGAGCAGGTCGTCCCCTGGGCGCTGCTCGGCCTCGGCGCCCTGCTGGAGGCCGAAGGCGACACCGACGGCGCCCGCGACGCGTACGCCCGGGCCCTCGGGACCTCCCATCCCGAGGCCGGCCTGAGTGCCGGGGTGAAACTCGGCGCCTTGCTGGAGGCGGCGGGCGAGGAGGAGGCAGCGAGGGAGGCCTACCGGGCCGCCCTCGCCCTCCAGGAAGCCGCCCCGCAGCCTAGCTGACGACCTTCGCCAGAGGTTTGGTGACTTTTCGTTCGCCGGAAACAAAAAAGCACCAAACTTCGCAGTGAGACGCCCCCATCCGGCTTCTCTTCAGCTCCGAATCACTCTCGTCAAACGCCTTTGAAAAGAGTGAAGGGAGCGGGATATGGAAGGTACACAGAGGTTGGGGATTGTCAGGGTCTACGCACTGGTTTTCGGTATCGCCTACCTTGGCGTCGCCGCCGTCGAGGTTCTCCTGAAGGTGTTCGGGTCCGGCACCCTCACCGTGGGCAGCGAGGTGATCCTGAGGATCACGCCGCTGCAGAACGCGATCCACTGGCTCGTCGGCCTGGCCGTGCTCGGGTCGTTCTTCGCCGGGACCGCCGTCGCCAAGATGGTCGCCCGCGGCGTTGGCGTGGTCTTCCTCCTGGTGAGCGGGCTGGGTATCTTCGCCAGCACCTTCACCGGCAAGCTGCTCGGGTTCCCGGGTGCGCTGCCCGTCTCGTACAACGTCGTGCACGTGGCGACGATGGCGGCGGCACTCTTCGCAGGATTCGCCGCCGAGGCGGCGTACCAGGGTCGCCGGACCTCCTCCTCAGGTGCCGGCGCACCAGGAAGCATCGCCCCTCGCTAAGCCCCACCCGTCGGCGGGGGTATCTGGTGGGGACGCGGGCGGCTACCTTGGCCAGCTGCCTTCGTTCCTGCCGCATCAAGGGCCGGCCCGCAAGGGCCGGCCCTTCCATGTCCGGGGGCGCCCCGGTAGTTCCCACGCTCAAAAGGCCTGGAAATTTTGGTACACCCGGCGTCCCTTTTCTTCCACACCCTGCGCCTCGACCCCGTGTCTCAGGCGGGTAGGCTCCCCCGTGTGAGCGGGCGGGCCGGGCGGTGGCACTCGGAGACCTTGGTCTGCGGCGTGCGCGGGCATGTGATCCCCGCCGCCCGGGTGCGGACGCTCCGTCCGGAGGACTCGGGCATGGGCGTCGACCTGCCCGACGGCCGGCGGCTTGCTCGCTGTGCCCGCTGCGACGGATGGATCGCTGTCGACGTCCCGACCAAGGCCGAGCAGGTGGACGGCGAGTCCCTGCCGGCCCTGGAGTCGATGGACCTGCCACGCCGGGGCAAACGCCTGCGGGAGGCCATCATCCTGCGCCTGATCGCCATCGACCGGGCCTTTCACTCGGTCCTCTTCGGCGCCATCGCGGTGGGCTCGTTCCTCGCGGAGCGGCGGTTCCCCCTCTTCCAGGCGACGCTCCGCCGGTGGCTGGTGATCATCGACCAGGCCGCAGGCCAGACCGGCCCGACCCCGTCGAAGTCGTTCGTCGACCGCCAGCTGCGGCACCTGCTGACGGTGCGGAGCGGCTCCCTGAAGGTGGTCGCGGTCACGGCGGCCGTCTACTGCATCCTGGAGGGGACCGAAGCCGTCGGCCTGTGGAAGGAGCGCCGGTGGGCGGAGTACCTGACGGCGGTGGCGACGGCGGGGTTCCTGCCCTTCGAGATCATCGAACTGACGAAGAAGGTGAGCCCCCTGAAGGTGGGGACGCTGGTGGTCAACGTCGCCATCCTCGTCTACCTGATCTGGGCCAAGCGGCTGTTCGGGGTGGGCCGGCTGCGCAAGGAGAAGCGCCGGATGGACGTCGAGGACGTGCGGGAGCTGTTCGGCCCGGCCTCCCGTGGGACCCCGTTCCTGCGCTGACCTCCAACGGGCTCGGCCCTGCAGGGGTCTTAGGGTCGTGCTGCTGAGCTCGGAGCTACCGGGGCAGGGTGAGCAGGGTCGACAGCATGCGCTCATCGAACGCTCTCACTGCCCGGGTTGTCTCCACGGGCGCGAGCCGGAGGCGCACATTGCGAAGGGCGATCAAACTCGCGGTGTCTCCGAACCGTGTGGCCATCGTGAAGGCATCGGCACCTCGGTCGCAGGCCTGCTCGACGTCACCGGCGTGGACGTGGGCCTCGGCCAGCTTGCTCAGGGTGTAAGCCCGGTCCTTCGAAGGGAACGGCCTGGAGTGAAGGGCTTCCGTGAGGGCGGGCACCGCCATCCCGGGGAGCTCGAGACTCACGGCCGCGAGTCCCCGGTAGCGGGTGACCTCCTTGCCGTTCACCGGAAGCATCCAGGGCCAGGGCGCATCGCCTTTCCCGTCTGTCTCGCCCAGCGTCTTGTCCGCCCGAATGAGAGCGTTGGACATCGCGGGCTCATCGTGGGCGGCGGCATGGGCAGTCGCCTCCCGAGCAGCCACCGATGTCCGAGTCCCCGGAGGTGCATTACGGGGCAGGAGGCCCGCAGCCTGCCCCGCCAGCCTGACGGCCTCGGCTCCATTCCCCGCCCTCGCTGCCCAGGAGCTCCAGCCGCTCACTACGTACGCCTGGAGCAGGTTGTCCTGGGACCGCTCGGCGTACGTCCGGGCTTGCCGGTAGTGGCGCCGCACCGCGGGGAGGTCCCACAGGTCCTCCGCCAACCAAGCGGCAAGCACCGCCGTTTCGCTGCCGGCTGCCGCCAGCCTGGCCTGGTCCGTCTCCGAGGTGGCGGACGTGAAGAGCCGGGAGATGAGACGCGCATGACCAAGCACCATGTCGCGCAGGTCCCCGGCGGGGACGGTGGACCAGAGCTGGCGGAGGCTCCTGGACACGGACGTGACCGCTCCGATCGATCCGGCATCGACCGGTGCCGTGGAGGCAAGGACGGGCAGGCGCCCCAGCGCGGAGCCCAGCAGCCCCGCTGTTGCGGCGCGGCCGAACAGGGCAAGGAGCTCGCGTCGTTTCACGTCCTCGTCGAGTGTCGCGCTTTCCGAGGTCGACGGCGCCGTCCCGTCGGTCGGACCGAGGACCCGCAGCTCCAGGCGGTACCTGCGCTGCTTCCGGGCTGCGGCCGCTACCTCCTCGAAGGGAAGACCGAGGGCTGCTGCCAGCCAGCGCAGGGCGTCTGGGTGAGGAATACGCCCTCGCTCGTAGCCGTGGATGGACTGGCGAGTGGCCCCGGAGAATGTGCCTTCCTGCAGCGCGGCCGCGTGCATCCCACGAGCGACGCCGTTCAAAGACAGCCCCTGGCGTTGCCGAGCCCCCGAGATGAGGTGTGCGAAAGGAATGTGTTCCACTGATCGATCTAGTATCTCAAACCTGTCGCCAATGAGGGCCTGATCGAATCCTATGGCACCCTTCGTTCCCGCACCGTTGTCAGATTGTTGTCATTTCAGGGTTTCTCCACGGGCTGGGGCGGGTTCCTTCGAAGTCCGGAAGCAATGACGCGTATACGCGTGTTTTTTTCCGAAGCTCGTGCGTCCCGGTTAGCCGGGCGGGATCTCGAAGTTCGCGCCCATGAAGCAGTCGGGGTTGCGCGGGAGCGACCCGTCCTTGGCCACCTGGCTGTAGATCGCCGAGTCGTTACCGTTCAGGACGACCACGCTGGCCCCGCCGATGGTCTGGCCGACTCCGTTGAGGGTGCAACTCTTGACGTTGGCCGGGTCCACCTGACGGGCGGCGAGGGCGAGATGGATCATGTCGATGAGTGGCACGTTGAACGCCGCCCGCTGCCGGCCCGTCTTGATCACGTCGAAGATGTAGCTGGGGTCGACGCTCAGCTTGTGAAACTTGCGGAGGCTCGAGATGATGATCTGGGCCTGGTCGGTGCTGCGGCCGAAGTCGCCCCCGGGGACGTTGTAGCGGTCCCGGCTGAAGGCCAGCGTGTCGCCCCCCAGCATGTGGTAGTCGCCGGGGTTGAAGTGCGTCCCGGTGTCCGACTGGTTGAACATCGGGTGGTAGACGTGGATGTCCAGCCCCCCCAGGGCATCGATCAGTGGCATGAAGTTGCTGAAGTTGGTGTGG
>DASPZW010000159.1:0-5351 GCA_035636055.1 Actinomycetota bacterium | reverse complement strand
ATCTGGCGGACTACGGCATCGCCCTCGTCGGCATGGGCCGGGACCCGCTCCGACCCGAACGACGCGTGCTCGACTCCCCCAGGTACGTGGCGATGGAGGCCTACTTCGACGCGCTTGGCTCCGCCGGGCGCGCCATGATGTCCGGGACCGCCTCGGTCCAGGCCAATCTCGACTTCGGGTCCGAACAGGAGGCCGAGCGGCGGTGGCAGCAGGCGCACCTCGTCGGGCCGATGCTCGCCGCCGCCTTCGCGAACTCGCCATTCCAGGAGGGCGGCCCCAGCGGGTGGCGCTCCACCCGGCTCGCGGTGTGGCAAGCGATCGATCGCAGCCGGACCGCACCCGTGAGCCTCTGGACCCCCGGCCCGGAAGCGTGGGCCAGCTACGCCTTCAACGCTCGGGTGATGCTGATCCGCCAGGGTGAGGACCGCTTCCTCCCCGTGACCGACCGCCTCACGTTCGGCGAGTGGCTCGTGCGCGGCCACGAGGAGGGCTTCCCCGACGCCGGCGACCTCGACTACCACCTCTCGACCCTGTTCCCGCCGGTGCGGCCACGCGGCTGGCTGGAACTCCGGATGATCGACTCGCTGCCCGACCCGTGGTGGCGCGTCCCCGTGATCGTCGCCACGGCCCTGGTCTCCGATGCCGAGGCGGCCGAGCGCGCCGCCCGGGCGTGTGCGGACACCTCGGGGCTGTGGGCCAAAGCGGCCCGTCACGGGCTCGCCCACCCGGCCCTCGCCGCGGCGGCGGCCGAGTCCTTCGCCGCCGCCCTCGATGCCCTCCCGCGCATCGGCGCCTTCGGGGGGGCCGCGTGGGCAGTCGAGGCATTCCACGACCGCTTCACCAGCCGCGGCCGCAGCCCCGCCGACGATCTCCTCGATGCCTGGGCGTCCACCGGCGCTCTGTTCCCCAACGACCAGCCCCTGGAGCCAGCATGGACCTAGACGAAGGATCCCTGAAGCAGACGATCGCCGATCAGCTCGGCGCCGTCCGGCGCCGCTCTCTCGCCCTGCTCGACCCGCTGCCGGAGTCCGACCTCCTCCGGCAACACTCGCCGATCATGTCGCCGCTGGTCTGGGACCTCGCCCACGTCGGCAACTACGAGGAGATCTGGCTCCTCGATGCCGTTGCGGGGATGCGGGCGGGACCCCGCAACTACGACGACCTCTACGACGCCTTCCGGCACTCCCGCGCCGAGCGCCTGGCGCTGCCGCTGCTCGGCCCAGCCGAGGCCCGCACCTACATCGCCGGGGTCCGGGGCAAGGCGCTGGAGGTCCTCGAGCGCGTCGAGTTCGATCCCGACCACCGGCTGCTCGGCGGCGCCTACGTCTACGGCATGGTCGTCCAGCACGAACATCAGCACGACGAAACCATGCTGGCGACCCTGCAACTGATGGACGGCGACGGCTACCGGCCCCAGGCCCCCGTGCCACCCCGGGGGCGGAAGATGACCACGACCGAGGTCCTCGTCGAGGGCGGGCCCTTCGTCATGGGGTCCTCCCTGGAGCCTTGGGCCTACGACAACGAGCGCCCCGCCCACACGGTGGAGCTGGCCCCGTTCTTCATCGACGTCACCCCGGTGACGAACCGGGACTACCTCGCCTTCGTGGAGGCGGGCGGCTACGACGACCCACGCTGGTGGACCCCGCAAGGTTGGGCGTACCGCCAGAGGGCCGGCCTGGTCGCCCCGCAGTTCTGGCGCAAGGAATGCGAAGGTGTCTGGAGCCGCCTGCGGTTCGGCTGGCGTGAGGACCTCCCGCCGAACGAGCCGGTCTGCCACGTGTGCTGGTTCGAGGCCGACGCCTACGCCCGCTGGGCCGGCAAGCGCCTGCCGGCCGAGGCGGAGTGGGAGAAGGCTGCCTCGGTGGAGCCCACCGGTGCGAAACGCCGGTACCCGTGGGGGGACGCCGCCCCAACCCCGGATCTTGCCAACCTCGGGCAGCGCCACTTCCGGCCCGCCGCGGCGGGTGCCTACCCGCAGGGTGTCAGCCCCTGGGGATGCGAGCAGATGATCGGCGACGTCTGGGAGTGGACCTCGTCGGCCTTCAGGCCCTATCCGGGCTACACCGCGTTCCCCTACAAGGAGTATTCGGCGGTGTTCTTCGAGAGGGGCGACGACTTCAAGGTGCTCCGGGGTGGCTCGTGGGCCACCGATCCCACCGCGGTCCGGGCGACGTTCCGGAACTGGGACTACCCGATCCGCCGACAGATCTTCGCCGGCTTCCGTTGCGCACGGGACGCCTGAGCACCGATGTGCCGTCTCCTGGCCTATCTCGGGCCCGACACCAGCCTGGCGTCGGTGATCCTGGCTCCCCCGTTCTCGCTGCTTCGGCAGAGCTACGAGCCCCGCCTCCAGCATCGAGGCAGGGTCAACGCCGACGGCTTCGGGGTGGGCTGGTACGACTTCGGCGTCCGCGACGAGCCGGCACTCTACCGCCGTGCCACCCCGATATGGTCCGACCGGACCTTCGCCTCGATCGCAGGCATCATCCACTCGGGCGCCATCCTCGCGGCGGTGCGTGACGCCACGGTCCCGTCGCCCGTGGAGGAGTCGAACACGCCGCCGTTCGTGGCCGGCCCCTGGCTGTTCGCCCACAACGGTGAGGTCACCGGCTTCGCTGCGGGAGGTCGGCGGGCGCTGCTTGAGCTGGTCTCTGAGCGGCGGGCGACGGCCATCCAGGGCTCAGCGGATTCGGAAGTGCTCTTCGCAATGGTGCTGGACCGCATCGATGCCGGGGCGTCACCGGCGGGCGCCCTCGGCAGCGTGGTCGAAACCGTCACGGGAACAACAGGTGGGAGGTTGAACATGGTGCTCACGGACGGCCGCACGGTTGCTGCCACGGCGTGCGGCGACTCGCTCTACGTGCGGGAGGACGCCCCAGGGTTCGTCGTCGCCTCCGAACCGTACGACGACGAGCCCGGCTGGCGGGAGGTGCCGGACGGGTCCGTGGTCGACACCACCATCGCCGCCGACTTGGCCCCAGGCCGGGGCCCGGTGACGTCCCCGTGAGCCCAGACCGCGTGGAGGCGCTCACCCTCGACGTGCACCTCGGTCCCGACGACATGGCCACCGCCCTGCGCTCCGACGTCCTCTCTGGCTTGACCTCGATGCCGAAGCACCTGCAGCCACGGTGGTTCTACGACGACGTGGGCTGCTCGCTGTTCGACGAGATCACGTGCCTCGACGAGTACTACCTCACCCGCAAGGAGCGGGAGATCCTCGCGGACCATGCCGACGACATCGCCGTGGTCACCGGTGCGGACACCCTCGTCGAACTCGGCTCCGGCACCTCGGAGAAGACCCGGCTGCTGCTCGATGCGTTCGCCGAGGCGGGCGCGCTCCGCCGTTTCGTCCCCTTCGACATCGCGGAGCAGACGCTGCGCTCGGCGGCGGCTGCCGTGGCGTCGGAGTATCCGGGCACGAGCGTCCACGCCGTGGTCGGTGACTTCGAACAGCACGTCGGTCTGCTACCCGGGGGCGGCCGGCGGATGGTCGCGTTCCTCGGCTCCACCATCGGCAACCTGCTACCGGCCAAGCGGGCGAAGCTGCTGTCCGAGATCGCCGGGGGCCTGGCCGAGGGGGACTCGCTGCTGCTGGGCTGCGACCTCGTCAAGGACCCCGCCCGCCTCACCACTGCCTACAACGACCGCCTCGGGGTCACTGCCGCCTTCAACCTCAACGTCCTCTCGGTCCTCAACCGGGAGCTCGGCGCCAGGTTCGTCCCCGAGCGCTTCGCCCACGTGGCGTTCTTCGATCCTGTCAACGAGTGGATGGAGATGCGGCTCCGCTCCCTCGAAGACCAGACCGTCCCCGTGGTGGACCTCGGCATCGAGGTCGACTTCGCCGCCAGCGAGGAGATGCGCACGGAGATCTCGACCAAGTTCCGGCCCGACGGCGTCGAGCGCGAGCTGGCGACCGCAGGCCTGGAGCTCCGCCATTTCTGGACGGACGGGGACGGCGACTTCGGCCTGTTCCTCGCCTTCCGGTAGCGCCGCCGGTGCACCAGGGGGCAGGCCCCTCGACGTGGGTGGAGCGCTTTGCCTCGATGGTGCCCGGCGGCGCCCCGGTGCTGGACCTCGCCTGCGGGAGCGGGCGGCACACCCGGCTCTTCGCTGCGGCAGGTCACCCCGTGACGGCCGTCGACATCGACGTCAGCGGGCTCGGTGACCTTGCCGGAAACCGAGGAGTCCAGCGCGTCGAGGCAGACCTCGAAGGCAGCGATCCCTTCTCGGTGTTGGGTCCCCTCCACGGACGCACGTTCGGCGGCGTGGTCGTGACCAACTACCTCCACCGCCCCCTGCTGGAGGGCCTGGTCGCCGCGGTGGCCCCGGGCGGCGTGCTGATCTACGAGACCTTCGCCGAGGGCAACGAGCGGCTCGGGGGCCGGCCCACGAACCCAGACTTCCTGCTGCGCCACGGCGAGTTGCTGGCCCTTGCCCGGGGCCGCCTCCAGGTCGTCGCCTACGAGGACGTCGTCGTCGGTGACCCGCAGCCGGCAGCCATCCAACGCATCTGTGCCATGAGAGCAGAGCCGCTCAGGACCAGGTGACGGTGACCGGGCTCGAGGAAGCCTGCGAGTTGATGCCACCAGGGTTGCAGACCATTGCCACGAAGCTGTGGGTGGCGACCGACGGCTGGCTCACCGACACGGCGATCACCGATCCCGATCCCACATGGGCCAGTTCCTGGCCCGTGCTCGTGTCGAAGATCGACAGGCCGTAGGGCGTCGGACCGATGTCCCGGTTGGCGGTCCCCGTCAGGTTGACGGGCGAGCCGACCCCTGCCGACGTCGCGCTGGCCGTCAGGCTGATGGCGAAGCCGTTGGTCGTGACCGGGGGCGGCGGGCCCGGCACCGGGGTTGGCGTCGGCGTCGGGCTGGGCGACGGCAGCGGCGTGGGTACCGGTGTTGGTACCGGGACGGGCGGTGGCGTACCGGATCCCGGCCAGGTCACGACGACCGGCGAGGACATCGCCTGCGCGTTGGCGCCTGCCAGGTTCGAGACCAGCCCGACGTAGCGGTGGGTGCCACCCCGAGGCTGGGTGGCCACGAACGAGATACTGGAACCAGACCCGGCGTGGGCGACCTCGTCACCGAGGGTCACGTCCATGATGGAGAGACCGTACGGGGTCGGCCCGACGTCGAGGTTGGCCGAGGCGACCAGGGTCACCGACCCGTTGGCGCCAGGCGAGAGGGAGCTTGCCGTGATGCCGATCGCGTACGGGGGGTTCGAGAACGTGTACGTGTACTCGTCCAGCGGCGAGACGAGGCTCGTGCCACCCGGGGTCTGGACCGTCACGTCGGTGGTGCCCGACCCCGCAGGGACCTGGACGACGATCGATGAGTCGGACTGTG
>DASPZW010000158.1:0-5287 GCA_035636055.1 Actinomycetota bacterium | reverse complement strand
TCCGGCCGCTGACGGTCGTCGTGCCGTGGGGGCCGTCGTGCCGTCGTTGCTCAGGCCGCTGACGGCCGTCGTGCCGTGGGGCCGTCGTGCCGTCGTTGCTCAGGCCGCCTTGCGGGACCGGGGCCGGGGCCGTGAGCCCCGGACTGGCTGGGGGCGGCGGCGATCGACGTGCTGGCCCATTCGCCACATCGTGCGGCCTGCCAGGCGCAGCGTCAGGTCCATGAGCTTGAAGGCGGGGGCGAAGGCCGCCGACAGGATCAGGAATCCCCCGAGGACCAGCATCGGTGGGCCACTGCTCGACGAGAGGCGATCGACGCCCATCCAGGCGAGGACGACCCCGGTCCCGACGGCGAGCACCAGCACGCCGAGGCCGATCAGAAGTGTTTTTGGGACCGGGAGCCGCACGTTCCGCCGGTGCCGCTCGACGAGCATCCGTGCCGCCCCCGCGTCCCAGGCCAGCAGGGCCACGACGGGGAGGGCAACGAATCGGGGCATCGCTCCGGCCAGGATGACCACGATGGCGACGAGGCCGAGCACCAGCGGGGCATAGACCAGCCAGAGCCAGCGGTAGAAGACGCTTCGCTGGCGGATCGCGCGCTGAATACCATCTTGTGCACTCTTCGTCACACGACGAACTCTAGCGCGGTTGCGCCTCGACCAATTCCTTGAGCAGCGCCAGGTCGCGGTTGAAGATCCACGCCATCACCGGTCTCACCACCTGCATCCCAACCCACCCGAGCCACCCCAGGGGCGGCTGGAGTGTCTCTCGCCACCACAGGTAGGTCCCGTTGGCCGTCGGGCGGCAGTGCATCAGCCCCCGGCCCCCCACCCAGCCCATGTGCTCGATCTCGAACCATTCCGGGGGCTCCCAGCGCCGTACGATCACGGAGTCGGCGGTGGTGATCCCCGCTACCCGCACCTTGGCCTCCGCCTCGACGCCCACGCCCTCGCGATGGCGGGTCGTGACGCGGAAGTCCCAGGCCTCCTTCATCCACTGGCCGAGGTTCTCCCAGTCGACGAGCCGGTCCCAGACCACCTGAGCTGGGCCGTTGATCTCGACGGACATTTCGATGATCACCGGCGGCGCCATGCATCCCCCACGGTACCAGCAGCTACGCTGGGCACATGGCACCATCGTCGTTGAAGGTGTTCGAGCAGCTTGTGGTCGGGGCGCTGCAGTGCAACTGCTACCTGGTCGGCGACCCGGCCACCCGGCAGGCGATCGTCATCGACCCGGGCGACGAGGCGGACGACATCCTCGCGGCCGCCGACCGCCACGGCCTGACCCTGGTCGCGGCGGTCGCCACGCATGCCCACTTCGACCACATCCTGGCCGCCGACGCCATCCGCCGGGCGACGGGCATCCCCTTCTACCTGCACGCCGAGGACATCGCCACGCTGGCCCTCAACCAGGAGGCGGCCCGCCTGTTCCTCGGGATGGAGGTGCCGCCGTCGCCGGAGGTCGACCGCACCTATGCCGACGGCGACGAGCTGGTGGCGGGGTCCCTGCACCTCGGGGTGATCCACACGCCGGGCCACTCCCCGGGCAGCGTCAGCCTCGTGGCGCCTGGCGAGGCCCTGTTCTCGGGCGACACGCTCTTCTACGCCTCCGTGGGCCGGGCCGACCTCCCCGGCGGCGACATGGGCCAGGAGCTGGCCTCGATCCGCGAGCGCCTCTTCCCCCTGGGGGACCTCCCCGTCTTCCCGGGCCACGGCCCGCCGACGACGCTGGACGAAGAACGGGTGTCGAACCCCTACGTGGGGACCGGCACCCGCCTCTGGACCCCCTAGCCGCCTAAAGTCCACCGACCTGCGGAAGAAATAACGCGCATACGCGTGGTTTCCTCCGGACCTCGGAGCCACACTTTGCCGGAGATCCGCCCCCGAGCGCGCCAGAGGCCGTAGCATCGGCGGACATGGAAACCGAGCTCATCTCCCTCTCGCCCTCCCGGGCCGCCGACTTCAAGGCCTGCCCGCAACTGTTCAAGTTCCGGGTGATCGACCACCTCCCGGAGCCCTCGGACCCCTCCCGGGCCCGGGGCACGCTGGTCCACGCCGTCCTGGAACGTCTCTGCCGCCTGCCGGCCCCCGAGCGGACAATCGGGACTGCTCGGGGGCTCCTGGGCGAGGTCTGGGCGGAGCTGAAGGAACGGGACGAGCTTTCAGGGCTCGACCTCGACGCCGAGCAGGAGGCATCCTGGCTCACCGAGGCCGATCGCATGATCCGCAACTACTTCCGGCTCGAGGATCCGGCCCTCGTGACGGTGCACGACGTCGAGGCCTGGGTGACCCACGAGGGCGAGCGCACGGTTTTGCGGGGCATCATCGACCGCATCGAGGTACGGGACGACGGCGAGTGGATCCTCGTCGACTACAAGACCGGCCGGGCCCCGTCGGCACAGTGGGCGCTGGGCTCGTTCTTCGGCCTCAAGTTCTACGCCCTGGTGTGCTGGCGGGCGTTCGGCAAGATGCCGAGCGAATTGCGCCTGCTCCAGCTCGGTCAGCCTGAGGTGATCACGCTCCGGCCGAGCGCCCAGATGCTCGAGGGCCTGGAGCGACAGCTCGACGCCCTCGGCACGGCGATCCTCCGGGCCCTCACGACCGGAGACTGGCGCCCGCGCCCGAGCTGGCTCTGCGGCCACTGCGCCCACCAGGCGGTGTGCCCGGCGTGGGCAGCGACCGACGGCTCGCCGGAGGAGCTGGCCGGCTAACGCCTCCGCGCCTCTGCGGCCGCGATGATACGGGCCATCAGGGCGACCAGCCGCACCGGGTTCCGGATCTGGACCGCGGTGACCATGACGATGATCCATCCCTCCCCGAACAGTGCCAGGTTGCGTTCGGCATCCCTGGCGAACGCCGTCAGCGTGGAGTGGTGCTCGTAGCTGTGGGCCTCGAAACCGATGTCGACGTGGGTGAACGCAACGTCCGGGTACCTCCAGGTCCCGTCGGAGAGCCGCACGGGATACTCGAAGTGGGGCTTCGGCAGCCGCCCGGCCTTGTACGCGTCGAGGGCGATCTGCTCGAACTCTCGCTGCAGGCCACTGTCCACGTGGCGCTTGCGACCCCGGCGCTCCTCCAACATGGCGACCAGCTCCCCGGCGCTCCTCCGACCCCGGGTGCCCAGCGACGACAGACGGTTCTCCAAAAGAGCTAACGGCACCTTCCGCCTGGCGAGGACATGGTCGACCAGCACCGGGGCAAGCCTCGGGACCTCAAGCGACACATCGATCACGGTGCGGGCCAGCGACGTGACGGGGATCCCGCTCCGATGGGTGCGGTCGACCCGGTCCAGGTGGGCCGTCCGGTGGATCTCGAAACCCTGGAGCGCGACCCGGCGGTGTTCGGGAATGACGATCTCCAGCCGCGGCTCGATCTCCGGCAAGCGCCACAGGACCCCGGCGGCGCGGTGGGATGCGATGGCGTCGGCGGAGAGGCACCCGGCCATGAGTGACTGCTCCCAGGTCACGGGTGCGCCCACCCGGCGGTAGATCCCGGCGTAGACCCGCTTCCAGTCGTCGCTCCTGGCTATCCAGCCCCATTGTCCGGCTGTCATGCCCGCCCTCAGCGCTTGCGAACGAGCGATGAGGCCATGTTGTGATGCGACAAGATCATGTAGATCATTGTTCATGCTTGTAGTATGGATGAACCGCCGAGGGATTGCGAGGTCCGGAAGAAAACACGCGTATACGCGTTATTTCTTCCAGAGAACGCCGGACGCCCCTAGGTGAGCGAGCTGAAAGTATTGAGAATGATTCTCGCCAAAAAGGGGCCGCTGTAGTGCCCCCAGACGCGCGATCCGGCCCGTCCCCAAGCAAAATGACCTGCTCCGGAGACGCGGGTGTCTGAAAATGCCACTTCCTGCGGACTCACCTAGGGCTCTTGGAGCCCCACCAGCTCCTCCACGGCGGCTGCCGTCTGGGGGGGCGCGAAGTAGTACCCCTGGCCCAGGGTGCACCCCATGCTGCTCAGCAGCAGGGCCTGCTCCCTCGTCTCCACCCCCTCGCCCATCGACTGCAGGTGCAGCCTGTCGGCCAGGTGGATGACGGCTTCGACGATGGCCGAGTCCTCCGAGCCGGAGCCGAGGCCCGCAACGACGGAGCGGTCGATGGTCACGGTCTCCACGGGGAGGCCCTTGAGATGGCGCAGGGCCGACGGCGTGGCGCCGAAGTCGTCCACGTGCAGCCGCACGCCGAGGATGTCGAGCGCCGCCCACGTGGGGGCGAGGCGGACGGTGTCCAGCACCGCCGACTCGGTGATCTCGAGGCGAAGGCCGCTCGGCGGGAGGCCGGAGGTGCTGAGGGCGCTCGCCACCTGGCTGCCGAAATCGCCCTGGGCGAGCTGCTGGGTGGCGACGTTGACGCTTACCGTGAGCGGGGAGTGGTCGCGCCAGCGCGCTGCCTGGGCGACGGCCTTGGTCAGCACCCACCGGCCGAGCTCCAGGATGAGGCCCGTCCTCTCCGCAGCCGGGATGAAGTCGGCGGGCATGAGGACCCCACGCTCGGGGTGCTGCCACCGCACGAGGGCCTCGACGCCGGCGATCCTGCCGCTCCCGAGCTCCACCTGGGGTTGGTAGACGAGCCGCAGCTCGCCCTTCTCGATGGCCCGCCGCAGGTCCCGCGCCACGCCCCCGAGGCGGGGAGCGGGGGAGGGCCGCTCGTTGTTGAACAGTTCGTAACGGCCCCCGCCGAAGGACTTCGCCCGGTACATCGCTCGGTCGGCATGCTCCACGAGGACCTCCGGCCGGTCCTCGCTGCCGGTGGCGAGCGCGATCCCGACGCTGGCGGTCGTCGTCGCCTCGCCGAGCTCGAACGCGAGCGGGGCGGCCACCGCCCTGACGACCCGTTCCCCGATGGCCCGGGCCGTCTCCTCGTCCTCGACATCCTCGCAGAGCATCACGAACTCGTCGCCACCGAGGCGGGCCACGGTGTCGTGTGCCCGGGTGGCGGCCCGGAGCCGGCTCCCGATCTCGGCCAGGAACTGGTCCCCGACGTCGTGGCCGAGCTCGTCGTTGATGTTCTTGAAGTGGTCGAGGTCGATGAACAGCACCGCCACGGAGGACTGTCGTCGCCCGGACCGGGCAAGGGCCTGCGTGAGCCGGTCCATGAGCAGGCTGCGGTTGGGCAGGTCGGTCAGGCCGTCGTGGAACGCAAGGTGCATCAGGTCCTGCTCCGTGCGCTTCCAGCCGCTCAGGTCCTCCGTCTGGAGGAGGATGAGGTCGGGCTGCACCGTCTCACCGATGGCGGTCGCCGACAGCGAGACCCAAACCTCGCGCCCGCCGGCGGCGCTG
>DASPZW010000157.1:0-13151 GCA_035636055.1 Actinomycetota bacterium | reverse complement strand
GTTCGTCCAGCACACCTGGGTCAACAACCCGAAGTTCGCCGGCCTCTACGACGACCCCGACCCGCTGGTGGCCCCGAGGCCCGGCTCCGGCGCCGACTGCCTCACCATCCCGGGCAACCCGGTGCGCACCCGGGTGAAGGGCCTGCCGCAGTTCGTCGCCGTCCAGGGGGGTGCCTACCTGTTCCTCCCGGGGCTCAGGGCCATCCGTTTCCTGGCGGCCCTCGGTCCTGGAGGGGGGTCCTGACCGGTCATTCGATGGGCGTGCCGCAGCGCATCAACGACGCGCTCATCGGCCTGCTCGACCTCGAACACCGCATCGACCCCTGGGTGCGCCCGGCCTTCGACCGCGTGCTCAAGCGGCCGCTCGTCGGGGTGGCCCAGGCACTCATCAACGCCCGGCGGGAGGACCTGCACCTCGGCCTCGCCGAGGAGCGCATCCTGCCCGGCGAGGAGGAGGCCACGGCGGCCGTCATCGAGACCATGTCGGCGTTCACCCTCCGGCTCTACGGGGACCACCCGCCAGCCCTGCGGGCCGGCAACACCAAGACCTACGGTGCCGTGCGGGCCACCTTCGAGGTGCGTCACGACCTCCCGGAGCATGTCCGGAGGGGCGTGTTCGCCGAGGAACGGACCTACCCCGCCTGGGTGCGCTTCGGGGGCCCGGGGCCGATCGCTCCGCCGGACGTCAAGGACGCCGGGATCATGAGCATCGGCATCAAGCTCATGGGCGTGCCCGGCGACAAACTGCTCGACGACGAGCGCTGGACCCAGGACTTCACCGGCATCACCGCGCCGACGTTCACCACGCCAAACGTGATCGAGAACCTCAAGCTGCAACGCCACATCGGCAACGGCACGCCGATCTTCTACTTCCTCGGCCCCCGCCACCCCCACCTGCTCGACGCCGTCATGCAGGGGGCCTACGCCAAGACCCAGGCAAGCCCGCTGCAGGAGGAGTACTTCAGCTGCACCCCGTGCCTGCTCGGCGAGGGCCAGGCCATCCGGTACTCGGTGAAGCCGGTGTCCGTCCCGCGCCGGCGACCGCCCCGCCACTTCACGGACAACTACCTGCAGGGGGCGATGGCGGAAACCCTGCGCTCGGTTCCGGGTGAGGTTGTCTTCGACTTCCTGGTCCAGCTCCAAACCGATGCGCATGCGATGCCCATCGAGGACGCTTCCGTGCTCTGGCCGGAGCGGCTCTCCCCCTCCGTTGCGGTCGCCAGGCTGGTCATCCCGGCGCAGGAGTTCGACTCGCCTGCCCAGATGGCCTTCGCCGAGGACCTCTCGTACAACCCGTGGCACTCCCTGGTGGCGCACCGCCCCCTGGGCAACCAGAACCGCGCCCGGCGGACGATCTACCAGGCGCTGTCGAAGCTGCGCCACGACATGAACGGCCGGCCCCATGTCGAGCCAACCGGCGACGAGACCTTCTCCGTCTGACAGGATTCGTGGATGGGATCAGGCGACGGCGTCCGGGTCATGTGGCAGCGCAAGGGCGGCAACGTCCACGCCTTCCTGCTGGACGATCCCGCCGGGCTCACCCTGTTCGACACGCTCTTCGACACCGACGGCCACCGCGTCATCGCCGAGATCACGGCCATGGGCCGGCAGGTGACCGACCTCAAGCACATCGTCATCTCCCATGCCCACCGTTCCCACATCGGCGGGCTTGCCACCTTGAAGAAGCTCAGCGGGGCAACCGTCCTGGCACACGCCTGGGAGGCGGACATCATCGCCGGGGAGCGGGAAGCGCAGCGGATACCGCTCCGGCCGCAGCGCCCCGTCGGTGCGTATGCCCCGGTCTACTACCTCCAGCTGGGCCTTGCCCTCGGGCTCGGCAAGCACCCGCCCTGCCTCGTCGACGGGACGATCCGGGAGGGGGACAAGGTCGGGAGCATCGAGGTGATCGCCGCGCCGGGGCACACACCGGGCCACGTGGGCTTCCGGTGGCCCGAACGGCGGGCGCTGTTCGCCGGGGACGCCATCGCCACCTACCCCCTCTTCTCGCCGGGCTGGCCGACGTTCAACCTCAACCGCCGCCAGCAGAACGACACGGTCCACAAGATCGTGGACCTCGCTCCCGAGTTCGTCGGGGTGGGCCACGGCGACCCGATCACCGAGGATGCGACGGAGAAGCTGCGCCTCATGGTGCGCTCCGCCGAGCAGCAGGGCCTGCTGCGGTAAACCCACGCCGCGGCGTGCGCTCCGGTGCGCTAGGGCGTCAGCTTCCAGGAGAACGACGGCCAGCCCTGCCGGCGGACGTGGGCCACCAGGTAGACGGCGTAGACGGCGACCGCACCGCCGGCGAAGAGCAGGTGCACCCCGTGATGGCCGGCGAGGTGGAGGAGCGGGTTGCCGGTGGTCGCGTGGGTCGCCCCCCCGTGCACGGCCGTGAGCGCCCAGACCGTGAGGGAGGCCGAGACACCGACGATGGCGGTCAGGGCCGCGCGGTAGGTGGGTCGCTCGTAGCGGCGGCGGTCGCCCACCCGGAACGCCAGGAGCACCAGGACCACGACCAGCGCCTCTTCCAGGATGGTCGAGATGATGTCGGCCCGCCCCGCACGCTCGGCGATCCCGGTGAAGGGGCCGAAGGGAAGCCCCGAGGTGCGGGAGACGATCCAGATGCCGATGGTGCCCAGCGAGACCGCGGCCCCCGCGGCGTACAGCCGGGGGCTGGGCCTGCCGGCCAGGAGGGCGGCCCAGACAACCTGGAAGATCCCCAGGCCGATGAAGAAGATCGCAGCGATGCGGTAGTCGCCCCAGTGCTCGGGGACGGCCGCGAAGTGGATGAGACCCGAGGCCACCGAGAGGATGGGGGCCCCGGCGAGCAGCACGCTCGTGAGGGTGCGGGCCGGCGCCTGGGCTTCGGCGGCCGACTTCCCCCACGGGGCCGCCGTCGCCTGCCACTGCTCCGGGCGTACCGGGGGCAGGGGGCGGGGGGCGAACTCGACGGTGCTCATGCCAAGTCTTCGAGGCAACGCCGGGCCCGGATTGGGGCCGGGATTCACAATTCATGTGCCCGGATCGTCCGATTCCCCGCCCTGGCAAACGTTCTTTGAGTACAAAATGGCGTAGAACAGCGGTTTTTACTCAAAGTTTCGGGTCGGCCGCGGGAACCCGGAGATTCATACCGCCGCGCGCCAGAGGGTCCAGGCGTCAGGAGACGGCCCGGACCAGGCCCATGAGGGCCGCGCCCGCCAGCACCGCGGCCAGGCTGGTGGCCAGGACCGCCTGCCGGCCGAGCCAGCTCACGATGGCGAGGTAGGCCAGCCCCCCGGCGCCGAACGCCATCCCCGCCCCCAGGGCGGGCGGGGGGAGCAGGGGCTTGAAGACGAGCACGGCCAGGAAGCCCGACGCCACGAGGACCCACGACAGGGCGCTGCGCACGACGGCCGAGCGGGCCGACACGCCCGAGCGCCGGAGGACGGCGACCAGGGCGGTGGCCTCGGGCACCAGGTGGGCGAGCAACCCCAGGGAGAGCAGGACCCCGAGGGTCGGGCTCACGCCGTAGCCGGTCGCCGTCACGACGCCCTCCAGGAACGAGTGCAGCCACATCCCGAGCGTGGAGGCCCACGAGGCGCCCTGGTGGCCCAGCGCGTCGAGGCCCTTGTGGATGACGACGAACATCAGCAGCCCTGCGACCCCCCAGGCTGCCGCCACCGGGCCGATCCGGCGGACGGCGAAGGGCAGCACCTCGAAGGCGGCAGCCCCGGCGAAGATGCCGGCAGCCAGCGGAACGACCCAGAGCCGCCACGAAGGAACGGCTTCGGCGTCGCCGTCCGGAGCGGCGACGGGTATTTCCAGCTTCGTTTGGACCCCCTCCGGGCTCAAAACTGCACGTCGATCAGGGCTATGGGCGGCACTAACTCTTGCAGATCGCCTTTCGTGGTGCCGGCGGTCCCTCAACCAGGGTACGCGCGTCCGGGGCGGGAGGGCAGAGGAGCGCCGGGATTAGACTAGGGAGGATGAGCGACCGCCCCCTCCGTCGGCGCGCCGCCCGCGGGCTCGCCGTGGCGGTTGCGGGCCTGTTCGCCGGCCACGTGCTCGTCTACCGCATCGTCGCCCCGAACGTAGCGCAGCGGGCGGCCCTGCTGGCCGGCACCGGACACGCCTACCTGCCCGTGGCCCTCGCATTGGGCCTGATCCTGGCCACCGTCGCCGGCGCAACGGCGTTTGCCCTCGGGTTCCGGCGTGCAACGGGCCTGGGGGCCGGGCCCGGCCGCAGCGGGAGCGTGGGACTGATCGGCGCGCTGGTCATCCCGGCGGTCTTGCAGGCCGTCGCCTTCCTGGCCCTCGAGGTCCTGGAGCGGGCACTTGCGGGAGCCCCGATGGGAGGCCTCCTCGGCCCCCTCCTGCCGGTCGGTGTGGCGCTGCAACTCGTCGTCGGGGCCGCCGGCGGCCTGGCGCTCGTCGGGCTGGACCGGGCCGGAGAGCGGGCGGGCCGGGCAGTCGGGTCCCGCCGTCGCACGACCCGGCGGCGCACGCAGGTGCGACCGCCCGCACCCGACTCACCGACGCCGAAGCTCCTCCCCGCCACATCCTGCGGCATCCGTGGTCCCCCGCTGCCGGCTTGACCTTCCGACCAGGCTAGAGGGCGCTCCTCTGCGAATACCTCGCAGCGGCTGCGCACCACGTGCACCCCCTTGGGCCGTTGCGTAACCCCGTTGCCTACTCCCAAGGGGCCGCCGCCCTCTGACATCCCGAAGAAAGGAACACCCCCGTGCGAGGTTTTCGATTCACCCTGGGCGCCGTCGCCCTGGGGCTTGCCGGCCTGCTCATCGCCGCGCCCGCCTTCGCGCACACCGAGAAGGACGCCGGCCCCTACAAGCTGCTCTTCGGTTGGCGCAGCGAGCCCGCCTACACCGGGGAGCAGAATGCCGTCCAACTCTTCGTCCACGACACCAGCGGGAAGGCGATCGACTCCCTGGGCTCCAAGGGCCTGACCGTCGTCGTCAGCACCGGCACCGGGGCGACCACCAAGTCGAGCAGCCCCATGGCCCTGAACAGCGCGTTCGACCCGGACAGCGGCCTCGGCACCCACGGTGAGTTCGACGCACCGATCCTGCCGACCGCTCCGGGCACGTACACGTTCCACATCACCGGCGACATCAACGGGACTGCGGTGGACGTGTCGGCGGCGTTGTCGGACACGACCTTCGCCAACGTCACCGATCCCACCGCCATCGAGTTCCCCGTGCAGACCCAGACCGTTCCGCAGTTGGCCTCCGCCATCACGACCCTGCAGGACCGGCTCGCCGGCGCCCAGTCGGCCGCCGCAAACGCCCAGTCGGCGGCCAATGCCGCCAAGAGCTCCGCCACGACGTCCAAGACGCTGGCGATCGTGGCCGTCGTCGTCGCTTTCGTGCTCGGCCTGATCGCCCTGGTCGCCGGCCGCCGCAAGAAGGCACGAAGCGCCGGCTAGATGCAACACTCCCGCCGGGGAGGTCCCGTCCGGCTCCTCTGGGGCGTGGTGCTTGCCGCCGCGCTGGGGTTCGCCTTCCTGCCGGGGCACGGCGCGGCGGCGCACGCACTGGTCGCTTCGTCGGACCCCGCGGCGGGCGCGACGCTGGCATCGGCACCCTCCCGGATCGTCCTCACCTTCACCGAGCAGCCCGACCTCAAGCGATCGCTGATCCAGGTCCTCGACACCTCGGGGAAGAAGCTCGCCGGCGGCGCCCCCGAGGGGGTGGCGGGCCAACCGGCGACGGTGGCCAGGATCCCGGTCACGACGACCCTGCCCAAAGGCGTCTACACCGTCTCGTGGAAGTCGATCTCGGCGGTGGACGGCCACCTGGCGACGGGGGCGTTCGCGTTCGGCGTGGGCGAGGCGCCCCGCCCCGGCGGCCCCAGCACGGCGGTCAAGTCGCCGGGTGCCTCGGAGGTGGGCGTGGCCGGG
Organism: Actinomycetota bacterium; assembly: GCA_035636055.1. Classification (GTDB taxonomy): domain Bacteria; phylum Actinomycetota; class CADDZG01; order JAHWKV01; family JAOPZY01; genus JAOPZY01. The sequence goes on along the minus strand of DASPZW010000157.1, from coordinate 7,255 downwards.
CGCTGGTTCTACCTCGGCGGGCTCATGGGGCTGCTCGGCATCGCCTTCGTCCAGCTGGTGGTGCTCCGGGGCTCGGCTCGCCCGCGGCGGCTCGGCCCCGCCCTGTGGGTGTCGTGGGTCGCGGCCGCCGGCGGGTTACTGGCCATGACCCAGGCACAGGCGTCCGGAGCGGGCCTCGGCATCGGCGACCTGCTGTCGAGCTCGATCGGACATGCCTCCTGGTCCGGGGCATCCCGCTGCTGGTGGCAGGGCTCGGGCTGGTCGTTGGCCGGAGCGGCGGCCGGAGCGGCGGCCGGAGCGGCGGAGGGCTCCTCGTCGTCGCCACCCTCGGGGCGATGCTGGGCGACGTCCTCAAGGGCCATGCCGCCGCGGGCGCCTCCTGGCTGTGGCTGCACATCGTGACGCAATGGGTCCACTTCGCCGCCGCCGGCATCTGGATCGGGGGCCTCGCGGGCCTGCTGCTGTGCCTCGGCCCCCTGGGCCCGGGCAAGCGCGGACCGGCGGCGCGCCGCTTCTCGTTCGCGGCCGGGATCGCCATCGTCGTCGTCGGGATCACCGGGACGGTCCGAGCCTTCGACGAGGTGGGGAGCTGGCACGGGCTCTTCTACACCGGGTTCGGGCAGCTCGCCGTGGTGAAGGTCACACTCTTCGGGCTGCTGGGCCTGCTGGGTGCGATGAACCGGTTCCGCCACGTGAGGGTCGTGGAGGCAAAGCCCACCGGCCTGCGCCGGACCGGGTCGTTCGAGCTCGTCGCCATGATCGCTGTCCTGGGAGCGACCAGCCTGCTGCAGAACCTTGCGCCGGCCCGCACCGCCGCCGCTGCGGGAGCGAGCGCGCTGTCCCCTGTCGTCATCGACGCCCACGACTTCGCCACCACCTACCGGCTGCACCTGAAGGTCGCATCCGACACCCCCGGCTTCAACACGTTCACGCTGGGGGTCCTGGACTACGGGACCGGCAAGACGGTGAAGGTCGACGGCGCCTCGCTCACGTTCCACTACAGCGACGCGCCGGGCGTCGGCGACTCGACGCTCTCCTTGACCCTCGAGCCCGACGGCAGCTACCAGGGCAAGGGCGCCAACATGGGGCTCGTCGGCCACTGGCTGCTGACAGCCCTGGTGAGCAACGGTGACAAGTCGGTCGACGTGCCGATCGACATCGTGACCCAGGCCGAGCGCGAGCCGACGACGGCCCAGGCCTTCAAGGGGTCCCCCACCGTCTACACCGTGGCGCTGCCGGGAGGCCGGTCGGTGCAGATCTACGTCGAGCCGATCCGCCTCAGCAAGGCCGAGTTCCACGCAACCTTCTTCGACACCAACGGGCCCACCGGCGTCGAACTGAAGATGGCCACCTTCGCCGTGATGGGGTCCCGGGTCCCGGGCGGGCCTGCCGCCCTGCTGGCGTTCCGCCAGCTGAGCGAGGGCCATTTCGTCGCCGACGCCCCCGGCACGAAAGGGACCTACCGCTTCAGCGTCGCCGGCACCACCGCGGACGGGACCGGTCTCGGCGCAACGATCAACCTGCCGCTCGCATGAGGGGCCATACCCCGATGACGCCGATCAACAAGCGGCCCGGGCAACGAACGACACCCCGGGCAGGAACTCGGGGTCAGTGCCTGCCCTTCGGCCGCCGGCGGCCGGCCAGCGTCGGCACGCCGGCGGCGAGGAGGGCAAGACCGGCGACGGCGTACGCCCAGGCGGGGGTCCGGCGGGGGCGCGACGGGGCACCGCCGGTGGTGGCCGCGGCGAACACGCCGAACCTCGTCGTCGTCGCATCGACGGCGAGGGCGGCGGACTCCAGCGTCGTCGGCAGCACCTCCCAGCTCGAGCCTTCGGTGAGGATGACCTCGGTGGCATCGACGGGGTACCGCAGGGTCACGTCCACAGGCTGGACGGCGGTCGCCGTCGCACCGGACGGCACGTAGGCGACGGTGATGCGGTAGGCGTTCCCCTGGATGGGGGTCCCCGCGGGCGGAGGAGGGACCGTGGCGGGGTCGAGGGGTCGGATGGCGATGTCGAGCGCGTTCTGGCCGGCTGCCGGCGGGAAGGCCCCCGGCGGGATCGTGACCCGTGCCTGGTCGTCGTCGGTGGCGACGACCGCCGAGGGCGAACCGATGGCCGTCAGGGTCACGCTGGCTGTCGTGGCCGACGGTGCCTTGTTCCCGCTGCGCAGCTCGGGCGGTGGCCGGACCCAGCGGTACGACGGGGGGGGCGCCAGACCGTCGAGGATCGGCACCCCGGGCAGCAGGCCGAGGGCCTCCGAGGCCAATACGGCAAGCAGCAGGAGCGCTCCAGCGGCCGGCCCCCACATCCAGGACCGCTGCCGGCCTCCCATCTCAGGGGCTCAGCGGCGTCGCGCCGGCGGCGGGGGTGGCGTGCCAGACATCCGGCGCCGGCCAAGCACGGCCACGAGCACGATGACGATGACGGCGAAGGGTACGGCGACCTCCAGGACCAGAAGCACGGGCGACGTCGCCTTGGCGGCGGGCTTGGCCGGGCCAGGCCCCGCGGCGACGAAGACGCCGAGGGCATCGGTGGGAGAGAAGAGCTGGTTCTGCGCGGAGGGCGTCGAGGGCAGCTGTGCCCAAGCGGAGCCGTTCCACCGGAAGATGTGGTCGGCGTTGGTGGCGTACGAGAGGACGACGGTGACCGACATCGTCGTCAGGGGCTGGTTCGACGGCCCGTAGACGGCGGAGAACCGGTAGGCATTGGAGTCGTCGTGGTCGCCCGGGGGGGGCGGCCACACGGTGGTCGGGTCGAGCGGGTCGATCGTGACCTTGACCGAGGTCTGGCCCGGCAGCCTGGGGATCGAATTGCTGTCGGAGATGAGCTGGGCCTGGTAGTCCGGGGTCGTCACCGACCCCGCGGTGGTGGTCACCGTCAGCGGGATGGTCCCGGTGACGCCGCTCGGCGGCACGTTGTCCTTCACCCGGTCGGGAGGTGGCTTGACCCACTGGTACGGCGGCGGTGGCTGCCCCCCGTCGAGGACCGGCGCCCGCGGCAGCAGGCCGCCGCGGAAGGAGAGGCCGCCCACGACGAGGTAGGCCAGGGCGATCACCAGCCCGAGACCGGCGGCCCGGGACCGGCGGCCCGGTGGGACGATCCTCACGCCCCAGAGGGGACCGGGAGGTGCAGGAAGGCCGGGGTCCCCTTGGGGTAGAGGAAGGCCGGGGTCCCCTTGGGGTAGAGGAAGGCCGGGGTCCCCTTGGGGTAGAGGAAGGTCGGGGTCCCCTTGGGGTAGAGGATGGGGCTGGTGGCATAGGAGGGCGGCCAGACCACCGAGCGGGTGTTCGGCGCCGTCCACTCCCAGATCACGCTCAGAGCCCGCAGGTTCTCGCCCGCCGAGGCGCTCCCGGGAGCCCCGAAGGCCAGCCCGCTCCCGTTGGGCAACGCCCCCATCGGGAGCTGGACCGACCGAGCCGCCGCGGCAATGGCCTTCGGGGTGAAGCTGCTCGCGGCCGGGAGCACGTAATGGAAGAGGGCCCACCCGCCGGCGAAACCGGTGAGGGCCGCCGCGGTCATCGTCCCCCCGTACCGCTTGGCGTACTCGCCGCGGGCCCACTCCAGCGCCGACGTGGCTTCGGGGGTCAGGTTGGACGTCTTGAGGACGTCGCCGTCGGGCTTGTCCGAGGCGAAGAGCCCCACCGCCTGCTGGCCGAGGGCCGCCCCGAAGGCCGGCAGGCAGTAGCTCGACGAGGTCCCGATGTTGGTGACGAGGGGGACGTGGCGGTCGAGGATGGCCTTGCGCATGGCGACGGCGTCGTCGATGTAGGAGGCGACGAACAGCACGTCGGTCTTGGCGGCGGCGATCTGGTCCGCTATCGCGTTGAAGTCGGCGTGCCCCGGGTTGTAGGGGATCCTGGTCCCGAGCGGGAGACCCAGCTTGGCGATCTCATCCAACGCACCCTTGCCGACCTCCGAGCCGTAGGCGTCGTCGACATAGGCGACCGTGTAGCGAAGGGGGCGGTCCGGCAGGGAGGCCTTGAGTTCGTTGGCGACGAAGTCGACGGCGGAGGACCCCAGTACCGTGCCCGCCGGGGGGAACCGGAACACGTTGGCACCGAGGTATGAGGGCGGGACGTCGGTCGCCAGCATGCCGAGGTCGCCCACGGCGCCCGTCTCCCAGAAGTCGAGCCCACGGTTGTAGGCGGCCTGGGCGGCGGGGAACGAGATGGTGCTGCCGTAGCTGCCGGCGATGACCTTCGCCCCCTCTGCCGCCAGGGCCTGCACCGCTGCGGGGGCGCCGTCCGCCGAGTCGGCTGGCTTCAGGTGGAGGTCGATCGTCTGCCCGTGCACGCCGCCGTCGATGTTCTGCAGCGCTGCGGCCAGGGTGAGACCGCGGTACTCCTCCACGCCGCCGGGTCCCTGGCCGCCACCGGTGGGGTACACCGCCCCGATGGTCACCGACCGGGGGCGGTTCACCCAGAACACGCCAGCCGCGGCGACGACGAGGAGGGCGATGCCGGCGACGAGGGCCCTTCGCCTGGGAGAGGTGCTCACGGGATCACTCCTTCTGCGATGAGGTTCGCCGCCACGTGGGTCAGCCCCGAGGCGGACCATCCCCCCGTCATCCAGCGCTGCCAGCCGAGCAGGAGGCCTGCGGCCGTATCGATCGGAAGGACGGCAACGCCGTAGACGGGGACATGGATCGCCGCGAAGGCTACCGCCGATCCGCAGATCGCCGCGACGGTGCCCCACGACGAGACGAGCCAGCCGTACACGAGGCGGCGAAAGAAGATCTCCTCTGCCACGGCCGCAACGACGCTGGCGAAGACGGCCAGCGGAGCGACGCGGAAGGCGATCCGCCCGGCCCCGTGCGGGCGGAGGCCGAGCAGGCCGGGCAGCCGGGCTGCGATCACCATGGCGGCGAGACCGATGGCCAGCGCCATCAACCAGCTCGTGAGGGAGAAGCTGGGGGCGTCCCGGGAACCCTGGGCCCGAACCGCCGGGACCGGGGCGAGCAGACCGGCGACCCCGACGCCGGCGGTGACCAGCCACACCCAGTGCGAGGGGGCCCTCGCGGCAAGGGCCACCAGGCCGAGCCCGATGGCGACCGGCGTCGCCACGCGGGCCGGGTCGGCCACGACCTGCCCCAGGGGGACCGCGGCCTTTCCGACCCTCACTGCGCCGTGATGTGGACCGACACGAGTTCCTTCGGAGAGAAGGAGATGTGGTCGCTCGCCACGAACTCCGCTTCGAGGAGGTGCGGGCCGGGGGTCAGGGAGATGTCCTGCTCGGTGCCGTAGGCCATGGAGACGATCGACCCGTTGTCGTACAGGTGGATGTGGCCCTCGTTCGTCCCGATCGGTGTCGCCGTCGCCGTGGGGATGATCGTCCCGCCGGTGAGCTTGAGCACCACGTGCAGGGTGGACCCGTTCACGGTCTGCCCGGGTGTGGGCGAGACGATCTCGATCTTCGCCGTGGTCGAGGGCCGCGCGGCCGTGGTGGGCTGCTGCTTGCCGCCGCAGGCTGCGCCGGCGAGGACGAGGAGCAGGGCGACCGACAGGAAGACGGCCCCCCTGCGTGCGTGCCTCCGGGCGGGCCTGCCTTTGGGCGCGGAGCATTGAAAACGAGGTGGCATCATGGGCGTCAGTGTACAACCGGCATCCGGGAATCCTTCTCCGAAGAAGCGCCTTCGCACTGGCGATCGCCGCCCTGCTGACTGCCGCGGGGGCCCAACCCGGCGAAGCCCACACGACGGGGCCACAGCTCATCTCCCACTTCGACGGCGTCTCCCCGGCGGGCCCCGGCGTGGACTACTCGATCCTGTCCACGGGCAGCGCCCCGTACGTCACCGTGGCGCTGCACGGCGCCCATACATTCGAGATCCGTGGCCTCCAGGGCGAGCCGTTCATCCGCATCACCGCCGGGGGCGTCGCCGTCAACAAGGATTCACCGAGCCTGTACCTCACCCGCGACCCATCGAAGAAACCTGCCGGCCCGCCGGCGACGGTCGACCAGCAACCGGCATGGCAGCAGGTGGCGGACCAGCCCGCCTACCACTACTACGAGACCCGGGCCGAGTGGCCCCACACCGGCCAGCCCGACGAGGCCCGGCGGCTCGGCCGGACGGCCACCGTGTACCGGTTCTCCATCCCGGCGGTCTACGACGGGCAACCCGCCGCCATCGAGGGCCACGTCACATGGGTCCCCGCTCCGCTCAACCTCGAGATCCCGCTGCTCTTCGTGCCACTCGTCGTCGTGGCCCTACTGTGGGTCGAGCCCAAGGCCAAGCCGTACACACCCAGGATCGCCCGGGGTCTGGCGGTCGCCACCCTCGCCGCCACCGGCGTCGAGGCGGCCCGGGTCCTGCTCGACGTGCGGTCGGGTGCCGAGGGCCTGGCCGCCATTGCCCCGCTGGCAGTCCTGCCCGGTCTCGCCCTGCTGGTGGCCATCGCCGTCCCGAGGCTGCTGCGGACAGACCGCCGCTCCTACACCTGGGTCCTGCTCTTCGGCATGTACCTACTGGTGTTCGGGCTGCTGCGGCAGGTGGCCCCGACCGCGCCCCTCCCCACGTTGGGGACCTGGCTGCGGCGGGGAGAGATCGCCGCGGGGTTCGTGGTCGCTGCGGGGGCCGGCCTCCTGCTGTTCCTCTCGAGCCCGATGCGCAAGGTTGCCCGGCCCCCCCGCACCTACGGCCCGAAGGGCCGGAAGGCGGTCACCGGCTAGGGCCCGCCTGGTCGGGTCACGCGAGGTCCGGAAGAAATCGCGCGTATACGCGCGATTTCTTCCGGACCTCTGCCAGCTCTGCTCGTTGAATTATCCGAGGAACTTCGGCCACGGTCCGTCGGGCTTGGGGGAAGCCTTGGGCTTTGGGGTCACAGCCTTTGCGGCGGGCTTGGCCTTGGCGACGGGCTTCGCTGCGGGTTTGGCGGGCGCCTTTGCGGCAGGTTTTGCGGGGGGCTTGGCTGCCGCCTTCGGTACGAGCTTTACGGCGGCAGGCTTGAGCGCGGACTTCATGGAGGAGGCGGGATTTGGCGCCGCCTTGGCTGGGGGCTTGGCCGAACTCTTCATGGAGGACGCCGGCTTCGTGGCGGGCTTGGCTGGGGGCGGCGGTGAAGACTTCGGCTTGGCCTTGGCGGCGGGAGCCGGTGCTGGTGCCGGCTTGGCCTTGGCGACGGGCTTCGCAACCGGCTTCGACGAGGACTTGAGCGAGGAGGCCGGCGCAGGCTTGGGCCGAGAGATTCTGGCGGGCGGTGGGGGCGGGGGCGGTGGTGGTGGTGGTGCAAGGGCCGGCTTCACGACGGCGGCCCTCG